>JACMPD010000049.1 GCA_014377675.1 Taibaiella sp. | reverse complement strand
TTTGAAGATGGGCCAGTTACTTGCCACGGGTTTTAACCCGTGGATAAAGGGGAAAGATGAGCGGCTTTAGCCACAGATTGTAGTCTGTGGCTAAAGCCTTGTTGTTAGTTAGCTGATCCACGGGTTAAAACCCGTGGCAACTTTAGAGGGTAATTTTTTCAAACTCGTTCATGTGGGATATTTCGCCCATTCAGGGCTATATACCCACTAAGTCAATGATATTGGTTCCCCAGCATAAAATTATTTCTTCTATTTCATAACAATACCGTACATTTGTTTAGGTTTTTTTTAAGAAAGATAAACAATGGCTAAGATAGCAGTTATAGGTAGTGGTTTTGCAGGCTTATCTTCAGCTTGTTTTTTAGCTAAGGCAGGCCATTCTGTAACTGTTTTTGAGAAAAATGCCACTATTGGTGGCCGGGCAAGAGTGCTGAAAGAAAAGGGCTTTACATTTGATATGGGCCCTAGTTGGTACTGGATGCCTGACGTATTCGACCGTTTTTTCAACAGTTTCGGTAAAAAAACCTCGGACTATTATGAGTTGATTCAGCTTGACCCTGGTTTCCAGATGATGTTTGGCAATGATGATACCGTGCGCCTTCCCGCGGCCGTTAATGATGTCTACAAAATGGTAGAAGGCATAGAAGTGGGTGCGGCGGCCAATATGGCCAAGTTCCTGCTGCAGGCAGAAGTGAAATATAAAATTGGGATGGGGATAATGGTGTACAAGCCTTCAGCGTCCTGGTCTGAATTCGCCAGGGTTGATATAATGGTCAACGCCCCGAAGCTGCAGTTGCTGACCCCTGTGAGCACACATGTAAGAAAATATTTCAAGGACAAGCGGCTGATAGCCTTGATGGAGTTCCCGGTTTTATTCCTCGGCGCTATGGCAGACAGGATACCGGCTATGTACACCATGATGAATTATGCCGCCATAAGCCTTGGTACCTGGTACCCAACCGGCGGAATGGCGCGGATAGTGAATGCTATGGAAACTCTGGCATTGAGCCTGGGGGTAAAATTTAAAACATCGACCGAAGTAACCTCGGTAAACATTGAAAGCAAGCGCGCGGTTAGCGTTTCCGCAGGTGGTGATGTATATAAGGTTGATGGGGTTGTAGGCGCGGGCGACTACCACCATATTGAGCAGAAGTTGCTGCAGCCACAGTACCGCAATTATGACCAGGAGTATTGGGACAAAAGAACTTTCGCGCCTTCGGCACTCATATTTTATATAGGTGTGAGTAAGCGGATAAAAAAGCTCCTGCACCACAACCTGGCGTTTGACGCTGCAATAGACCTGCACTCCAAAGAGATTTACGACAACCCTGTATGGCCTTCTGAGCCGCTGTTCTATGTGTGCTGCCCTTCAAAAACAGATGCGGGCGTGGCGCCACAGGGTATGGAAAATCTGTTTATACTTATGCCGGTGGCTACTGGTCTAACAGATACTGAAGCCATAAGGGAGCGATATTTTGATATTATTATAAAGCGGCTTGAGGCACTGTGCGGGGATGACATAGCGGGGCACATCATTTATAAGAAAAGCTATTGTATCAACGATTTTGTTGCTGACTATCATGCGTGCAGGGGTAACGCCTACGGGCTTGCCAACACGCTTGCGCAGACAGCGGTACTAAAGCCGGCACTGCGCAACAAGAAGGTGAGCAATCTTTTTTATGCCGGGCAGCTTACCGTGCCGGGCCCTGGCGTACCACCGGCGCTGGTGTCAGGCCAGCTGGCGGCGGAGCAATTAATTAAAACTTTAAAACCAGTTCATGAAGCAGTTGTATGATCAAGTTTCGGTGGCGTGCAGTAAAATCACCACCACTTCTTACAGCAGTAGTTTTTCTATTGGGGTAAGTTGTCTCGCGGAACACCTGCGAAACCCTGTTTATTCTATATATGGTTTCGTCCGCTTTGCTGATGAGATAGTGGATACATTTCATGACTACGATAAACGGAGTCTTTTTGAGGAGTTTAAGGCCGACACCTGGAGGGCAATAGAGCGGAAGATAAGCCTGAACCCTATACTGAACAGTTTTCAGCATGTAGTACACAGCTTTGGTATAGAGCGGGAACTGATAGAGTGTTTCCTGCAAAGCATGGAAACTGACCTGGTAGAAAGTAGCCACACAGGTGCGTCTTATAACAACTACATACTTGGCTCGGCTGAAGTGGTAGGGCTTATGTGCCTGAGGGTATTTACAGAAAACGATAGTGACCTGTATGCCCGGTTGAAACCGGCTGCTATGAAGCTCGGCTCCGCATTTCAGAAAGTGAATTTTCTGAGAGATGTGAAAGCTGACTATGAGCAACTTGGGCGCACCTATTTCCCCGGTGTTAACTTCAGCGCGTTTACTGATGAAGAGAAGATAAGTATAGAGGAAGATATAGATAAGGATTTTCATGCGGCATACGAAGGGCTTAAGTTATTGCCTGCTTCATCGCGTTTTGGTGTATATGTGGCATTTGTTTACTACAAAACACTGTTTAGTAAAATAAGGTCAATACCTTCGGCAAAGATTTTAATGGAGCGGGTGCGTATCACTGATACGCGTAAGTTAAGCCTTCTGTTAACATCTTGGTGCAGGCATAGACTTAGTTTAATCTGATTGGCGTAAAATGGAGAATAATACAGAAATGGAAATGGTGGTGCTCGTAGATGAGCAGGATAATGAAACAGGAACAATGGAAAAGCAGCAGGCCCATGTGGAGGGGAAGCTGCACAGGGCTATATCTATTTTTATCTTTAACTCTAAAAAGCAACTGCTGTTGCAGAAAAGGGCGGAGGGTAAGTACCACTCACCGAACCTGTGGACGAATACTGTCTGCAGCCACCCCAGGCCTGGGGAAACCGTGAAGCAGGCTGCCATAAGAAGGCTGGCTGAAGAAATGCAGCTCTCCTGCCCGCTGAAGCACGCTTTCAGTTTTACGTACAATGCGAAGCTGAGTAACGGGCTGATTGAGCATGAATTTGACCATGTATTTACCGGCCTGGCTGACGGCCTGCCGAAACCCAATAAAGATGAAGTAGGCGCGTGGCGGTACATTACCCTCGATAAGCTGGATGAAGAATTGACAACACATCCTGAGCAGTTTACTGAATGGTTCAAAATATGCTATGACGAGTATTTTTTTGATATATTCAAATAATATGCAAAACCTGCCTGATTATTTTTGCCGCAAGCAGCGATGAAAGTGTAATGGCCTAATAATATGATGAAAACATATAGTTTATATAGAACGCAATTGTTGCCGGTAACGGTGCAGACGGCCTGGGATTTTTTTTCCTCGCCCAATAACCTCGCCAAAATAACCCCCGGCGACATGAGCTTCGTTATCGTTTCTAAAGACGCTGACAAGCCTATCTTCCAGGGGATGTTAATAGAGTACCGTGTAAAACCCTTATTAGGTATTGTGATGAAGTGGGTAACTGAAATAGGCAAGGTGATACCGCAGCAGCAGTTTACTGATACGCAGCTTAAAGGCCCTTATGCGCTGTGGCAGCACACCCACACATTTGAAGCCGCCCCTGGTGGTGTGTTAATGACTGATGAGGTGATTTATGCGCTTCCTTTCGGTATAATAGGGCAGATAGCTCACGCCATACTGGTGAAAAGCAAGCTGAAATCGATATTCGATTTCAGAGAGATAGCCATCAAAAAATATTTTGATAGTAAGAAATAAGCCTTCGCAAGATATGCCCGCCATGAAACCAATAAAACATAAAAGATGCTGCTGAATATTTTTATTGTCTTACTCACCTACTTTGGCATGGAAGGGGTGGCGTGGAGCTCTCATAAATTCCTGATGCATGGTCCGCTTTGGAAGCTTCATGAAGATCACCACAAAAAGAATCCGACTTCATTTTTTGAAAAGAACGATTACTTTTTTCTGATATTCGCTTTGCCGGGCATTGCGTGTCTTGCGCTGGGCGGTTTTTATGCGCCGTGGCGTATACTGCTATACATAGGCCAGGGCATTACGCTGTATGGCTTTTCGTATTTTACGGTTCATGACATTTTTATTCATCAGCGGTTCAAGTGGCTGCGCAATACCGACAGTATCTATTTCAGAGCTATAAGGAGGGCACACAAAATGCACCACAAGCACCTGGGCAAGGAAGGCGGGGAGTGTTTTGGTATGTTGTGGGTGCCATTAAAGTATTTTTCAGAAGCCAAAAAAAAGGCAGCGGCCGATGCGCGATAATTTCACCTACCTGGCGGTTGACCTGGGTTGTATAGTTTTCCCTTTTTTGTTTTCTTTCCATCCGCGTTCTAATTTTATTAAAGAATGGCGTAACTTTCTGGTTCCCTGCCTGGTAGTGGGTGCTTTTTTCATTCTGTGGGATGCGGTCTTTACCTATATGGGCGTTTGGCAGTTTAACCCGCGGTATGTGCTGGGTTACTATGTGCTGGGGCTGCCCGTGGAAGAATTGCTGTTTTTTGTCTGTATACCTTATGCCTGTACTTTTACTTATTACTGCATGACTCGGTATTTCAGGTTTACGGGCTATCCTAAAGCGGTAGCCGTTTGTTCTTATCTGTTAGCATTAAGTCTATTTGTAATTGCAGTTATTCACGCGAGCCGGCTATATACCTCCGTTACTTTTTCACTGCTTGCGCTACTGCTTGTGTGGTGTACGCGGGCGGGTTACAAATTTATTGCCGCCTTTTATGTTACTTTCGCTTTCATCCTTATTCCGTTTTTCATTTCCAATGGCATCCTTACCGGAACGGGTCTGCCGGAGCCTGTGGTTATCTATAACAATGCCCACAACCTCGGCATCCGTATGCTCACCATACCCTTTGAAGACACCTTTTACGGTATGCTGCTGCTGCTGCTTAATGTGGTTGGGTACGAACTGATGAAAAAGCGGGAAGTGAACAATTCCCAATTTTAAATTCCAAATTCCAGAGTACAAATTCCAAATTCAAAAATTCAGGATGCATTTTTCAGGGTACAACGAGGGAATTTTCTACCGGATATAAAATTCGCAGTTTAATTTTGCATTATGAGCGCATTTTCAGAGTCACAGAAATTCAGGCAATGGTGGTTGTGGGCTATTATAGCGGGGACATTACTGGTGCCGCTGGGTATTGTGCTGTATGAGATATATGCAGGGCACAAATCTTATACCGCTGCTGAAATACTTTCGGGCGCGGCTGTGCCAGCATCCATTATTTTGCTGTTTCTTTCCTTCAGGCTTGACTCCCGTATTGATGAAACGGGAGTATACTACCGGTTCTTCCCGCTACAGATAAAAATGAACGAAATAAAGTGGGAGGAAATAACGAAAATATATACCGGCCAGTACCGGCCGCTGGCTGACTATGGCGGCTGGGGTATCCGCTATGGCCTCAAAGGTTTGGGTACGGCTTACAGTATTTCCGGTGATATGGGGCTGCAGGTGGAAGTGAAGAAAGGCAGAAAAATACTGATTGGAACCCTACAGGCACCAACGATAAATAAAGCACTGAAACAACTGGCGGCAGAAAAGAAAATCAGCCGCAATATTTTAATTGCATAGCATTATTTACGTTTAAACAGGCTGATCTGCACTGCCTGCTTCAGTATGTGATACCCTTTCTCAACTGGAGACGGCAGGCGGGTATTAGAAAAATGTCGCTTGCTCCATTAGTTCAAAGCCTTCAATTTTCTTCATCAGGCGGTGGTTGTTTACCGGCTCGAAGTTAATTACTTTTTTTATATCTGTATAAGGCTCGTCAAGCAGTTCCTTAAAATCCCACCGGGCAATGCTGCGTGCCCTGCGTCCTCTTTTGTATTCTTTGTAGAATTTTGACCAGTAGTCTGGCATTACCATGCCCGTAAAGAGGGCTGTGGCTACAGTGAACGGAGATTTCTTTCCGTTGGCTATGAGGTAGTATTGCATAGCGGCCTCATCAGAAAGTTGCGTACTGTAGTCCAGCAATATATGAAAAGCATCATGCCTTTCTATTTTGTCTACCGGTTGCAGGTCTTCGCGTTGCAGAAAATGGCCGAGTTCATTGCCCAGAGTACCCGGCGCAAAAGTGAGGAGGTCTTCTCTTTTCAGTCCCCATGGCTTTCTGCCACTGTAGGCACGCGCATGCACTTCTACCACATTGCCTAACAGCCAGAGCAGCATTTTCTCTCTGAGGTCGTGTTCTTTTTTGTATTCAATAATTATTGGCTTCATAATTGAAAAGTACTTTGTAACGAAAAGTAAAGACAGTTTTTTTTTACCGGCCAACTTTTTTTCTGACTTATTTCGTAGCCCCGTTTTGCAATGTGTTATACCGGCGGTCATCCATCTGCCGTTTCAAATTTCACATTATCTATAACTTTTCCCTGATTACCTTTGTGGCACTTTTTTAAGTAATATTTTATGAGAGAATTTTTAAAGATGTTTTTCGCCTCGTTGCTGGCAATGGTGATAGCTGGAGTGGTAATAGTTGGTCTTACTGTGGGCGCCGTTGTGAGTCTTACCAAAGCCATATCAGAGCAGGAAAACGAGACGCTGAATGGTGATGTGCTGGTGCTTGATCTTTCCAAGCGCATCCACGAAGCGGGGCAGTCTAATTCACTGGCGGTATTCAGCAAGGGGAGCGCCTATGAAGCAGGCCTGCACGACATAACCAAGGCGCTGAGCCGCGCTAAAACCGATAAAGGTGTAAAGGGAATACTTATAAAACTGAGCCCCGCACCGGATGGCTGGGCAACCCTGCAGCATGTAAGGATGGCGCTTGTGGACTTCAAAACATCGGGTAAGTTTGTATACGCCTATGGCGAAGACATAAGCCAGGGCGCTTACTACGTGGGGTCAGCGGCAGACAGTATTTACCTAAACCCTGCGGGCGGAATTGAGCTGAAGGGCCTGGCTACGGTACTTACTTTCTTCAAGGGTACGCTTGACAGGCTTGAAGTGCAGCCGGAGATATTCTATGCCGGAAAGTTTAAAAGCGCGACGGAGCCCTTTAGGGCAGAGAAGATAAGTGAGCCGAACAGGGAGCAGCTGGCGGCTATGCAGGGTGGCATTTGGAGTGAATACCTGGCGGCGGCCGCACAATATACCCGCACTACACCGGCTGAAATAAACAGGCTGGCTCAGGAAGGAACGATACAGTTCCCCTCAGACGCTTTGAAAAATAAAATGGTGGCGGGTCTTCTTTACTGGGATCAGGTGGAAGACCGTATTAAAGCCAGGACGGGTAAGAAAGGCGATGACAAAATAAAGTACATAGCAATGGATGAATATGTATCAACAAACAGGCTGGAAGCGAAAGGTGGCGAAAATAAGATAGCGGTGCTGATAGCCGAGGGGGAGATAGTGGATGGGGAGCAAAGCAATGAAAACCAGATAGCCTCAAAAACCTTTTGCGAAGAGATAAGGAAAGTGCGCAATGATGACGCCATAAAGGCGGTGGTACTGCGGGTTAACTCACCCGGTGGCAGCGCGATGGCATCAGAGGTGATATTGCGTGAGCTGGAGCTGCTGAAACAGAGAAAGCACGTGGTGGTATCTATGGGTGACTATGCGGCATCGGGCGGGTATTATATAGCATCTAACGCTGACAGCATTTTCGCCATGCCTACTACTATTACCGGAAGCATAGGGGTGTTCGGGATGATGTTTAACATTGATAAGATGATGAAAAACAAGCTGGGCGTCACCTTTGACCAAGTAAAAAACGCACCCTACGCTGACCTGCCTACCGTATCGAGGCCGTTGACGCCGCAGGAGGCACAGCGGATGCAAAACTCAGTGGACACTATTTATGGCATATTTAAAAACCATGTGGTACAAGGCCGCAAACTCAGCCAGCCTGAAGTGGACAGCATAGCCCAGGGCCGCATATGGACCGGTACGGACGCACTAAGGCTGCACCTTGTAGACAGGCTGGGTAGCCTGGGAGAGGCTGTGAGCTGCGCAGCGGGGCTGGCAAAAGTGGCCGGCTACAAAATAGTTACCTACCCTGAGCCGGAAGATAAACTGAATATGCTGATGCGCAGATTCAAAAACAATACAGCAGCCAGTGTGGCTATAAAAGAGGCTATGAAGGCAGAACTGAGCACCGAATACCAGTACTACGAGAAAATTCAGGGCTTCCGGAAAATGAATGGTAAAGCCATGATGGCTATGCCATTTATACCTGAGACCAACTAACGTACGTATTGCCTGGAGTATAACCGGAAGTAAAAGCCTGAACAGCAAATGTTTTCAATAATAATACCTACCTGGAACAACCTGGCTTTTGTGAAGCTGTGTGTGGAGAGCATAAGAAAGAATTCAGCTTATGCACACCAGGTAATATTGCATATAAACGATGGCAGTGACGGTACACTGGAGTGGGCAAAGCAGCAAAAGCTGGACTATACTTACACACCGCACAACGCCGGCATATGCGTGGCCGTGAACCTGGCCGGCGGCTTGGCGAAGCAGGACTACATTGTTTACATGAATGATGATATGTATGTGTGCCCTTTTTGGGATACCTACATTAACGAAGAAATACAGGCTGCCGGCACTGATTGTTTTATGTTTTCTGCTACCATGATAGAGCCCGCGCTGCACAACCCATGCGCCATTCAGCTGAACTATGGCGCCACTATTGAGACCTTTAATGAAAAAGAACTACTGGCGAACTGCAATAAAGTGGCAAAGCCTGACTGGTCAGGCTCCACGTGGCCGCCAGCCATTGTACATAAAAAGTACTGGCATATAACGGGCGGCTACAGCATTGAACTGAGTCCAGGGATGAGTAGTGACGATGACTTCGCCATGAAAATGTGGTATGCCGGCTGCCGGCTATTTAAAGGCATAGGCAGAAGCAGAGTGTATCACTTCCAGTCAAAGTCAACACTGCGGATAAAAAAGAACAATGGCCGCAAGCAGTTCCTGATGAAGTGGGGTATTAACCAAAGCACATTCAGCAAGTATTATACGCGCCGGGGCGCTCACTATACCGGGCCTTTGGCTGAGCCTCCAGCTGATGCTATGAAAATAGAGTTGCTGCGGGGCTGGCTAAAGCGGAGAATAGTATAGGCTCCGACTGCCTTAGCCAAGCAACGCAGTGCAGGCAGGAGGTGCTGCCGGTGGGGTTATTATTTGGCTCATTGTCTCTTAAAATAAATCAGTCGGTATTATGCGAAAATTTAGTTTAATTTTGTTTAGAAAATTTCAAACAGAATTGGAGCAGTACCGCATTAATGATTTAGAAAGGTTGTCAGGGGTAAAGGCGCACACCATAAGAATATGGGAGAAGCGTTATCTATTGATACAGCCATCGCGGACCGTGACTAACCGCCGTTTTTACAACAGCGCACAGCTAAGAAAGCTGATGAATGTAGCAGTATTGGTGGCCCAGGGCGATAAAATATCTAATCTGGCAGCGCTTACTGAAGGGGAGATAGCTGGTAAAGTAGAGTTATTAAAAGAAGCGTCTTCGCCGGAAACTGTATCAATAACTTATATTAATGAACTTACTCGTGCAATGCTGGCCTTTGACGAGGCCGCTTTTGAGCAGGTGGTTCAAGCTACGCGCCAGCGCTTCGGCCTTCATGACTGCATGGTGCAAGTAGTTTATCCTTTCCTCCGCCACACCGGTATTTTGTGGTTGGTCAATAAGGCGGCCCCCGCTGAGGAGCATTTCGCTTTGTGCATCATCAGGCGTAAGCTTATAGCAGCAATAGATGCATTGCCTCCGCCGGCGCAAGGTGTAAAAAAATTCATGCTTTTTTTGCCGGCAGCTGAATGGCATGAGATTGGCCTGTTAATGGCCTGCTACATGATAAGGGTGAAGGGTCATAGTGTCATTTACCTGGGTCAGAATGTACCGGCAACTGAAATGGAACGGGTATGCTCAATGACCTCGGCTGATTACCTGTTTTTCCTTTTAACATCAGCACGCTCTAAAGAAACTATAGAGGAGGAGATGGCCTTGCTCCACACTGCCGCAGCAGGTATACCCATACTTGTAGCGGGTAATCCTGATGCGTTAGCTGTGGCTAGCAGCTACGGTGGTTCTGTAATTTATTTGAAGAATGTAGACTCATTATCAGCGTATTTATAAAGGTGTTTAAGAGCCCTGATGACCAGGACCAATAAGGGGTGATCCCCGGGGGTATGGTGTATTCTCCATTTTCATGGGTTTCCTATTATAGCGGGGTTTCCGTTAACTTTGCACCACAAATAAGAAAAATTGAGAGTTACTGTCTGTTTATTGGTGTTGCTCCTGGTTTCCATTGCGCCCAATTATTGTGCGGCGCAAGGGCTGCCCGATACCATAAAGTATAAAAACACCGGGGCTGTGCCTGTGGCAACAGATACGCAAAGAGTTACTACAGCAGCAACAGCAGGGGTGGCAAACGCCCCTGTAGAGCGGGGTTTGTTTCAACCCAACCCTAAAAAGGCGGGTCTGTATTCTGCAATATTGCCGGGGCTGGGTCAGTTTTATAACCGGCAATACTGGAAAATACCTGTTATCTATGCCGGGTTTGCTGTGGCGGGATATTTTTTTGTTGACAATAACACCAACTACCAAAACTACCGCAAAGCGTATATAGGCCGGATAAATAACCCATATCCAACTGATAAGTATGTAAATATTTATTCCTCAGACCAGTTGCAGCAATTACAGAATGATTATAGTAAGTTTTTGAATCTTACGGTGCTTTTTACTACCATTGGTTATACCCTGCAGGTGATGGAAGCAATTACGGGTGCGCACCTGAAAAATTTCGATATTTCAAGAGATATTTCTCTGAATTTGCACCCTGTTTACTATCCAAAAGGCGCAGGAATAGGACTTGCTTTTAACTTTAAGTAGGTAGTGCCGATGTTTTAACAAAATAAAAATTTAATTTTTAGCCAACGCTTTTTTGTTTGATACTGTCTTTAATAGCAGAACCATAAAAACAACCCTGTTATTAACATTATTAAATCTGATCAAATGAACATAGGCCTCGCAATTAAATCAATTCGTAAAAAACTTTCTATCACACAGTATGAACTCGCTGAGAAATGTGACCTATCCCAAACCTCACTATCGCAAATAGAGACCGGAGTAAAAAGACCCAGCCAGCGAACAATAACAAGAGTATGCACAGTACTTGACATACCTGAGTCCATTATATATATAGTAGCGATGCAGGAAGTAGACGTGCCGGCAAGCAAGAGAAGCATTTATGACCTGGTTTACCCATCAATCAAGAGCCTTGCGCTCCAGATGGTGAGCGCCGAGCATATCAATTTGGTAGCTGAAGTAGCTTAATAAGGCAGCGATTTTTCAATATATATTTTTTGGCTGCGAATATTTGCGGTCCCCATGATACCGGTTTTGATCTTTTAGCTGTTAGCGAAGATTGTAACCGGTATTTTTCGTGTATAGGAGAGCCTGCCATTTCTTCCGGTATGCGGTAATCTTCAGGCTTGCTGCCTATCTTTACGCCTATGCTATCCTTTCAACAGGCATTTTTCAGTTTGAGAGCTGGTTTGCAACCGTTATATGATGAACGGGAAGCGACCGCTATTGCGCACGGAGTGGTGCAGCACATAACAGGTTTAGATAAGATTCAGCGGGTTATAAATAAAGATAATACTTTAAACCCGGGCCAGCAGGCCGGCTTTGACCATGCGTTAGCTGAACTGCAGCGGGGCATGCCGTTGCAGTATGTAACAGGCACGGCATGGTTCATGGGCAGGGATTTTTTTGTGAACAGCTCTGTACTCATACCCCGGCCTGAAACCGAAGAGCTGGTGCAGTGGGTGATTACAGATGTCGCCAACACAGAAGGCGGGCCGCGCATTGCAGATATAGGCACCGGCAGCGGTTGCATAGCTATAAGTATACAGCAGGCGATTGCCGGTGCGCGTGTTTGCGGATGGGATGTAAGCGGCGAAGCGATAAAGACAGCCCAAACGAACGCAGCAAAGCACAAAGCCACAACAGACTTTATACAGGCTGATTTTTTGGATGAAAGAACATGGGAGGGTGCCGGCGAGTTTGATGTCATTATTTCTAACCCGCCCTACATACCTTTGAATGAAAAGAATACCTTACATGTAAATGTGGCGGCCTTTGAGCCGGCAACGGCATTGTTTGTGCCTGAAGGCGATGCGCTTTTGTTTTACAGGGCGCTGGCGGCTTTTGGGAGGCTACACCTTGCGGCCGAGGGGGCCATTTATTGTGAGCTGGACGCAGCCCATGCGGGGGCGTGTAAAATATTATTTGAAAAAGAGGGTTATAGTGCTGTGCTGAGGCAGGACATACACAGTAACTGGCGGATGCTGAAAGCTACCAGGAGAAAATAACAGATAGGCGTAATGACATGGAAAGCAGGAAGAAATGATATTATTTTCATCAGCATAGTTGTGCTGGTGCACCTGCTCTTTTTTTTATCAGCCTGCCACTACACCCGCATATTTATGGGTGACTCATTCGAATATATCTACGAGGCCATAAATATAAAAAAAGACGGCTGGTTTTATAGTGGGAACCCGGCTTTGCCTGCACTGCCTGAGTATATGACGCAACGGCAGCCGGGATATCCGCTTTTTTTGCTGTCGGTATATATGTTTACCATCAATAACTGGGTTGTGCTGGTATTGCAGAATATTCTGTCAGTAATAAATATAATGTATATCAGGCATACGTTTGGCAGGCGTGGTTACCAAAAAAGATATGACTGGTTGTTGTTGCTCTTTGTAGTCGGTTACCCTTCGCAATTTATTAATGCGAATAACATAGCGCCTGAAATATTATTACAGACCTGCACCTTGTTTTACCTGGGCAACTTTATAAAATTGTGGCAGACTGGGCGGCCCGCTAATGCCCTGGTTATGAGCCTGTGGTTGGCCGGGGGGCTGATGGTGAAGCCGGTGCTGTACCCTTTTGCAGCGGTGCACCTGATTTTGCTGTTGGTGATGGCGTTAAAGAACCGTGCTGATATGAAAAGACTGGCGGCGGCTGCACTACTGCCGCTGGCGGTGGTGCTGCTGTATAACTACAGCAACTATACCCGAACAGGGAAGTTTCACTTTTCAAGCAATCAGGCTTTTAACGCTATTTATTATTTTGCAGCGTATTTCAGCCAGCGCAACGGGGCGGAGGCCGGTCAGTATTTTCTGCGGCAGGAACGTGCAGCAACAGCAGAGATACCGGACTACAAAACAAGATATGACTATGCCAACCGGCGGGGCCTGACTTTGCTTAAAGAGAATTTTGTGCCCTATATGGGGTTTCATTTTAAAAATGCGGCTCGTATACTTATAGAACCCGGCAAGGCCGAAATAGACCTTTTTACCGGCAGGCTTACCTATGGCAGGCTATACAGCAAGGCAGACGAAGGGTTTTATGCCACTGTAAGGAAGGAGGGTATGGTGAATGGCGCGCGGCTGTTTTTAGCGGCAAATCCATCAATGCCTTTTATATTAGCTATTCTATGTATTAACTGCATTAAGATAGCGGGGCTGGCCTTGTGGTTATGGAGCAGAAGGGTTGCGGTACAGGTAAGGTTATTTGTTTTTTTGCTTATTGGTTATTTCGCGCTTGCAGCCGGGCCCATAGCGAATACGAGATATTTTTTACCTGTATCATTAATAGCAGCGGTATGCGCGGCTATGGCAGTAGGCTATAGAAACACACCACGCCCGCAAAAGTGATGAAGAAAACGCACCCATATCTGCCGTTTGCAGTTTCAGCTTTATTGCTGTGGCTGGTGGTGTGTGCGCTTTATGGGTGGTGCCAATACGCCATAGACCCTGATGGCACAGCTTACCTCACCATCTCAGCACGGTATGCATCCGGTGACTATCTGAAGGCCATTAACGGCTACTGGAGCCCATGGGGCTGCTGGCTTACCGCAGGCTTGATGAGGGCTGGCTGTGCAGCCATACCGGCATCGCTTATCATCAATACCATAGGGGCTACAGGCTATGCCGGCATCTCTCAATCATTATTTCTGAAATTTAATATGCCGCGCCAACTACAGTGGGCGTTGCATGTTGCGCTGGCTGTATTTCTTTGTTCGGCAGTTTACTGGCAATCGTTTGATGATATATGGGAGTGCTTCTTCCTGCTGGCAGCACTGAGGATCTTTCTTGCTTCCGGCTTTATTAAATCTCCGGCATTGTGGGTGGCCGCGGGCATTACCGGTGCATTGGCTTATTTTTCAAAGGCTTACGCCTTTCCTTTCTTCATAACGGGCAGTGCCTGTACAATATGGTTGCTGAGCGGGAAAGACCGGCGGCTGGCGGTGAAAGCCGGCGCTGTAACCCTGCTCACTTTTTTCATTTGCGCCACACCGTGGCTCGCTCTGCTGCATTATAAATATGGTATCTGGACCACCGCTACTGCCGGGCAGCTTAACATGAGCTGGTACCTGGCGGGGCATCCGTATTACAAGAGTGGCATTGACCTGCTGATACCTGCCCACTACACCGATAGCCCCTACTACTGGGAAGACCCATGGTACGCTAATGGTGATACCCCGCACTTCTGGGACAGCCTGCACCTGGCAGGCCTGCAGGCGCTCAGGCTTGGGCTGAATGCAGGCAAACTTGCGCTCAGCCTGGTTCAGTTGTCGTTCTTTTTGCCACTGGCGGCCTGGGCAGCCATACTGTGGTTTAAAAAACAGGGTGGCGAACCAGCTGTAAGCGGCCGTATGCGGGTGATAGCATTGCACCTGGTACTGTTTCCATTGGGGTACGCATTAATTAACTATGAAGCGCGTTACCTGTGGTACCTGGTGCCGCTGAGTATGATAGCATTAGCGGAAACAGGCGTTTTTAAAAGCCGCATGGTAAAAAATGCCTTGCCGCTGAGTGTGCTGTTGGCGATAAGCTATATGATCTATCCCGTTTATTGCATTATAAAAATGAAGGATGAAGGCAAAGCAGAATACAGATTGGCACAGGAACTAAAGAAAGCAGGTGTTCACGGTTCCTTTACCGCCAACGCGCATCCAAAATACATGGCCAGGCTGGCTTACTTCAGCGGCGACCAATACTACTACCTTTCTGACAGGGCGGCAGGGGACAGTGCTATACTGAATGAAATGAAGAAATACCACATTGCCCACTACTACAGATTTGGTGAAAAAACTGTGAATGGGGAGAAAAATAAGCGCAAAGACGGAGCGCAGCCACCGGTTCCTGTACTGTTTTCCTTAAAAACGTATATTGTTAGTAGCCAGCCAGCTGTCACTGTTTATGAATTATACGGGAATTGATAAGCCGATATGGCACGATTTTCTTTATCTTTGGGAGGAAATATAATAAACTCTGTGCTCTATGCTGAACGTACCAATAACCGCACCTGACCTGGCTGAAGAAATAATAAGCAGCATAAACCCGCCTGAGGGCTGGGAAACCGTTGATGAAATGCAGCAAGTAAAGGCGCAGAACGAACCCCTGGAAATAGAAAGAATTAAAAGGAGAATAAATTTGATGCTGCCTTACGTGGCGCACCAGATTGAAGACCTGATAGCTTCGGTGCGTGACAGATGTAATATACAGGTTAGTGAATCATTCCTTACCATTGACGCTGATACCGCTTTCCATGCCATATTGCTGGTAAGCCAGGATGATTTCCTTTCCCCCAAAATACAGGCCGCTAAAATATTGGCTGAGCAGTACCTGAACGGAACAAAGACTGTAGGCATCCGCTATACGTTTACAGTGGGAGAAGAGCACCTGCGTGCGCACCTTTCAGACAGCACGCATAAGCTAAGATATATACCAAAGGCCACGTGATGCGTGATAAAATCTATAAAATACAATAAAGTGGCTTAATTTGCGGCATTATATGAGCCATATTAAGCTATATGCCGGGGTACTTCTGCTTGTTGTTGCCGCCTCAGCCTGCAAGAGCAACAAGTCAGCTGTGAAAACAAAAGATGTACTGCCCGGTAAATGGGCGGAAACCCCAATTTATATTGATGGCGACAGCAAAGACTGGCCGAGCCCTTACCCCAACTATGACAGTAAAGCCAAGATAGGCTATGCCACCGCCAATGATGGCAAAAACCTATATATAACCATGGAGACCGGTGATGAACTGACCCAGGTGAAAATACTTAAAGGAGGCCTGACCGTAGCTGTAGATACCAGCGGTAAAAAAGATCCGACATTCACCATTAGGTACCCTCTACCCAACGACAATGCTGACCTTGACCTTTCACAGGCAGGAGGCGATAAAACATCAGCCATGCATACCGCACGGCAGGTAAACCAGTTTGTGCATAAAGCAACGGAGCAGGCCAACCAGTTTTCGCTGTCTGGCTTCCCAGGGTGTGAAGGCGGGTATATGACCGCCCAGGTAAACACCTGCGGCATAAAAGTAAAGGTGCGGCTTGATGAGTATAAAGAGCTGGTGTGGGAGGCTGTAATACCCCTGAAAGTACTTTACGGTAAAGAGACCATAACCGCTGCTGATGCGGGAAGACCGGTAAGTATATGCTTTACTGCCACAGGTATTAAGGCACCAAAATCAAAAGGTGTTGATAATGTGAACGGTAATGGCAGCCCCGGCATGGGTGCCCCCGGCGGACAGCGCAATAGTATGCCTTCAGGCGGCGGGGGGCAACGAAGCCCCACTAACAATCCGCTGGACCACCTGTACAATACCACCAAAACCTGGAAGCAAACAACACTGAGCTGGAAACAGTAAAATAAATATTTAACGCGGTTACTAACATTTATAGTGTGGCCCTCGTCTGTAATGTCACGGGCGTAATTTATATTCGCTCTACCAATAATAGATTCCACTATACCGAAAATAACCCCGTCTCTTTCCTTTAAAATTAAAACAGAATGTTCTTTCCCCTATCAGGAACATTCTGTTTTTTTTGTAGTGTGGTTTGCTCCGGCAGGCTTTTGGTTTTCTACAGTTTGCTTGTCGATTGATACTTAGATATCATCCACACTGGGAGCGTTTAGGGGTTATCCCACCACGGGGATATCATCGACAGGGCGTTACAAACGCCCATCCGTGGCATTCTCGTTACAAATGAGGACGAGGGATTTTAGTTGTATGATTTCAATTGCACATATGCATATTTCAAATTATATCCTTTAATTCTATTAACGCGCTTATAAACATAAGCATTTACAATTTGTTCGACATTCTGTAACGCATCATCGTTCATTTCAATGATCTGACTATCCCTACTTCCAATCGAACCAAC
>JACMPD010000048.1 GCA_014377675.1 Taibaiella sp. | reverse complement strand
CATACTGGCTATGCTCATTAATGAAGCTGCTGACGCGATGCACCTGAAGATAGCCTCTGCTGCCGACCTGGAAACCGCCATGACAAAGGGTGTCAACTATCCCAAAGGTCTGTTGCAGTGGTGCAACGAATGGGGAGTCGAAAAATGCCTTGCGGTGCTGGACGATCTTTATAATGAATATCATGAAGACAGGTACAGGGCAAGTGTATTGCTGAGAAAATATGTTGCAGAAAATAAGAAATTTATTTTTTAGTTTTACCCCATGAAATATTTCTTAGTCGCGGCACTCTTTTTAGGCGGAATAGTTAACTCCTTAGCGCAAAACAGGATAGGTATAGAAACCGGTGTTACTGCACCACTGTTTACAGTGGGCAACAGTAATGACGCCTTTGGGTACCGGCATTCAGCTTATATGAAGCCAACCATAAGCATGAGCTACCTGCGCAAAATAGATAAGCATGTATATGTTGGTGGGGCACTGGGGTTGGAGGCATATGACTTTTATTTCAGTAAAACACAAGATTACAAAACCGATTTACAGCACTTTAGTTCTTATTTTACCATTACCCCAATGGTTGATTTCGGATTGGGTAGTCGCCAGTATATGCATATTTTTGTATCTGCGGCAATGGGCTTTCTTACCAGCTTTAATGAAACTACCGGTGTATATGGACAAGGATCTTACCAGACACCTGATTATTCCTACAATTCATCAGGTAATGTCAGAGGGTTCATTTTCCGCCCGGGGCTGGGCCTCAAACAGCACTTCCCTATCAGCAGGTACTGGCACATTACGCTGAGCGAAAGCTACAGCCTGCTGGCAACTGATCTTACGCACATCGGTGAGTTCGGGGGTATCCATCCGGCATATATCATGTTTAAGTTGGGCGTTATGCGCAAGTTTCACAGACCGTTGCACGCACAGAGTGCTGAATAACAATTGACAATGTATTATAAAAATAATCTTCATTAAATAATAATCCCGGTTAACCTGTTAAGCGGGATTATTATTTAATATTTTGAATAGCTAAAGTCCCCTGCGTTTTATCTCTTTATCCAACAAGGTAAGTTCCCTGCCGGTCTGGCCTGCCACTGATGTATTTTCCTGGGCGCGGCGCATAAGGTAAGGTATTACATCATTTACCGGCCCGTAAGGCAAGTACTTTGCTACATGATAGCCGCTGTTTGCAAGATTAAAAGATATATTGTCACTCATGCCATATAACTGTGAGAAATAGACACGGTCAGTAGTAGCTGGTATTTTGTGCCCTTCCATATATTTAGCGGCAATAAGGCAACTTTGTTCATTATGCGTACCTATAAAGACGGCAAGGTTGGCCAGGTGCTCCATACAGTAGGTTACTGCGGCATTATAATCTTTGTCAGTATCCTGCTTTGTAGCCTGTATAGGTGATTTGTAGCCCATTTCAGCAGCGCGGTTGCGCTCTTTTTCCATGTAAGCACCACGTACCAGCTTGGCGCCCAGCAGGTAGCCACGGCTTGCAGCCCGCTCCGTTGATTGCTGTAAAAAAACCAGCCTGTCATGCCGGTACATCTGGAACGTATTGAACACAAACACTTTTTTCTTGTTGTATTGCTCCATCATAGCGTCAGTTACATCATCAACCGGCTTTTGTACCCAGCTTTCTTCTGCGTCTATGAGCACCATTATGTTATTTTCAGCAGCGGTTTTGCATATAAAATCTACCCTGTCATAGATCCGCTTCCACTCTCCCTGCTCATCAGCACCAAGGGTAGCGCCAGCATGTATTTTCTCCAGCAATGAAAAACGGGCGAACCCTGTGATTTTGAGGCTAATGAAAGGGATGTTGCTGTTTTTCGCGGCATATTTAATGGCCTTGATAAATTCAGGCACCGCTCTGTCAAATTCACTTTCAGATTCTTTACCCTCAACACCGTAGTCAAGTATGGTACTAACCCCATATTTGCCTATCACGGCTGCAGTGGCTGCAGCCTCATCCATGGTTTCACCGCCGCAAAACTGGTCAAACAGGGTGCTTTTAATCAGCCCCTTCACGGGTAGTTTCCATGAAATAGCAAGCTTGGTCATCTTCATGCCGATGCTTGTAAGCATGGGCGAACCCATGGAGGAAAACAGGAACCTGGCATGTTTCAGCTCCTTATCACTCCTGTATTTAAACGCGATCTCCGTATTTTCAAACTCTGGCAACATAATATCCCTTATAGTGTGCAAAGGTAATAGATGCGCCAATAGTAAGTTAGCCAACCCGGTACTAAAATTACCAAAAGCCAACTTTTAAAGCACTGCCTTATTAGCGGTGTGTTTTCATAAGCATTTCTTCGCATGGGCTTTCTTGGAGCAGTTATCTCCCTCGCTTTTGCATCAGCTGTCTGTTAAGCAGCTGATGCCTTTCTAAGGGTGACAGGCACCATTTCACCTTCTTTTTAGGCTTTTTCGGATCTATAACCTTTTTGCCTGAGCCGGTTTTCAGCTCACCTAATTTCATGCCGCTCACTATGCACTTTTGGCTGTATAGCCTTTGAATATTTTGTTGCCATAAAATCGGTTTTATATGGCAGGCAGACCACTAAAACAATGCCAGTGCGCAAATTGGTATATTTACCGTGTTTTTAACTATCATATTTTACATAATGGCAAATCGCATTCGTACTATACCGCGCCATTGCTTTTTTTGGCACTATCATTGTAAGCCAGTAACTACCAACAAATGAAACGGATACTTAACAAATACTTTCACCTGATAAAGGATGCGGCTAACGAGTTTGCGGAAGACAATGGCACGAAGCTGAGTGCCTCTTTAGCTTATTATACCATATTCTCAATTGGCCCGCTGCTGCTGGTTATCATCACGCTAGCGGGAATGTTTTACAAAAAAGCAGATGTGACAACGCAGATATTTGACCAGGTAAGCCAGCTGGTAGGTACGAGCGGAGCAGAGCAACTGAAAAGCATTTTAGATAATATAAGCACTGAAAAGAATACAACTTTATTTAGTGTAATTGGTGTGCTGGTGCTGGTGTTTGGTGCTACGGGTATTTTTACGGAGATACAAAGCTCCATAAACTATATATGGTCAATAAAGGCAAAACCTAAAAAAGGCTGGCTCAAATACATACTTGACCGGCTACTATCGTTTTCACTTATAGTGGGCAGCAGCTTCCTGTTGCTGGTTACCTTGCTCATCAACCTGCTTATGGATCTGCTAAATACCCGAGTGGAGCGCTTCTTGGGCGGGGCTGATACAATACTGCTGCAGGCCGTAAATATAGGTATGCTTTACGTCGTGGTCACTTTCCTGTTTGCGGTAGTGTATAAGGTATTGCCTGACGCCAAAATCTATTGGAAAGACGCACTTACGGGCGCGGCCTTCACCGGTGTTTTATTCCTTATAGGTAAGTTCCTCATTGGTTATTACCTGGGCAAGTCGCAGGCATCCAGCACTTATGGCGCTGCGGCCTCGCTCATCATACTGCTTTCATGGGTCTATTATTCTTCCATCATCCTTTACTTCGGGGCTGAATTTACGAAGGTATACGCCATAAAATGGGGCAAGGGCATAACCGTGTTTGACACAGCCGTATATATTGTGAAACATGAAACCAAGGAATTGCCCAATATAAAACACCCTACATTGTAGCTGTTTCCCCACTTAATACCTGCCCCTTACCGGGGTCAATTGGGGAAGTGGTTTACACCCTATCACACCAACCGTTAAAACGTTCTGTTCACCCCCACTACATATCTGAAGGTGACGTATTGGGCGTTGCTGTAGGGCGCGCGGTTGATGAACAGCGGCATATCAAACCTCAAGGTAAGCGGCTTCGCTTTCTCAAATACACCCCAGTTTTTTATAGTAAATGCCGTTCCCAAACCCGCATCTATATGCAGATCGCTCCATTTATTGGTGGGTGTTATGGCATAAACATTGGTTTTAGAGAAGCTGCTGAGCTCCATTACGCCGGCATCGGCAAAGGCGTACAGATTTACATGCAGCCAGTTGCGGGTGATGCGCGGGCGGAAAGGCAGGTAATTCTCAAAGCCAACTTCCATATTGAATGCGGCGCCGGCGCGGCCTTTATAACCCTGGTAGGTAACACCCTCGCGTTCATCGGGGGCATTGTAGCCTGCATAGCCGCGGAGGTTGAGGCCGCCACCCTGCTGAAAATGATTGAGGTCGTAGCGGGAAATACCGGCCCACTCATCAGGCACCATGCCCTTGCTGCGGGTATATTTGTTTTCCATCAGCTCTTCAGGGCTTGCACCGGCCATGTACAGCAGGCTCTCCTGTGGCAGGCGGGTGCCCATACCATAACGGCCAAACAGGCGTGTGCGTATATCAAGCTTACCCAGTGTATTGTAGTTTACTGACTCAAACTGCGCGTAAGAATAGTTATTGGGCAGGGAGTTGCCGTTGAGGAATGGCGCGCGCAAGCTGAATGTGTAGCGGCCGTTGCCATTTACATAGCCGTAGTTATGTATCCAAGCCAGGTTAAGGGAAGTATTAGGGCGCGCGCAGGTACTGCTCCAGTCCGCGGGGGTAAGCAGGTAGTCAAGGGCGTAAGCATCTTTGCGCCACATGGTCTGCGCGAAACCGATAATGGTATTTTTCTCATTCACCGTCCAGTTGAGGCCGCCACGGTGAAACCAGCCGCCATCAAGGTACCGGCTATTGAGCTGCATAACCAGCTTTGGCATATTGCGGGTGATAGGGGACGTATAGTTTACGGAGTAGTTAACCGGGCTATACATGGCGAAAGGCGCATCCCCTTCAAATGAAAGGTATCTATCAGCCTGCAGTACATGGGTGTTATACCACACTGTAGCGTCAATTTTGTTCATTATACCCAGGTAGTCGCCTTCAAGGTGGGCACCTGCTTTTATTCCGTCAATGGGGTTCCACCATACATCAGGCCTTATATAAAGGCGGTAATGCCTGCGGTCAGTAATGGGGGCAAGACCGCCATCGAGCCTGGTTTTAATGGCAGCCGGGTGTGCTAAAAAGCCTTTTGCCTTGAAGTTATCGGCCAGGTAGCGGTCAGCGAGGCGGAAGGAAGGGTCAAGCTGCACATTTCTAATACCGCCGGGTATTTGCACCTTTGCGGTATAGTCTGGCTCAAATTTACCGAAGCCATACCACTTTGGTAATACAGTGGCTGCTGTGGGCTTTATGAACCAGGTATTGGGGATATGATAGTCTGTTTTGGCGCCTGATTTGGAGGTAACAGTAAAGTCAAGGGGCATCTGCATATCGCTTCCGCGGCGCAGGTTAATGGCGAAACTATCAGTGCCTGCAATTTTATGTATTGATTTAATGCTGTAGTCAATGGTTTTTGTGGTTTCAAACCACTCATCAAAGAACCAGGAAAGATCAACGCTAGTGAACTGTATGACCGAAGTACGGAAATCTTCAAAATAGGGATGTGCGAATTTCCACTGCTCAAAGTAATGATGCATAGTGGCGGTAAACAGCGAATCGCCCAGTACATACTGCAGGTTGTAGAGCATATTGGCGGTTTTGTAATATACGGTGCCGTAGCCGCCGCCATGGTTCAGTGCATTATGGAAGTCATCAGAGTGGGTATTGAGCGGCACTTCATTCTGGTTGAGCGCACTACTAGCATAGGCATTTGCAACAGTGCGATCCAGTACCAGCTGCGGCTCGGCAAAGTGCCTGCGGTATTTTGATTTAGGCCTGGCCGCCATTACAGTATCACCATCAATATGTCTCAGGCCCTGCGCGGTAAGAAATTGGGTAAAGCCTTCATCCATGGCCGCGCGGTAAGTTTCATTGCTGCCCACCTGGCCGTAAAACCAGTTGTGGCCTATTTCATGTACGAGCAGGCCCCGGTAGCCGGGTTCTGAGCCGCCATCCATGGTTATCATTGGGTATTCCATGCCGTCCTGCGCATCGGCCGCTACTATCTTTGGGTAGCGGTACAGACCAATATCTTCAGAAAATGTTTTGATGATTTTGGTCATGTAATCGGTTGCATTTTGCCAGCCGGCGGCATGGGACTCCTGCACTACGGCCACGCACTCGATGCCCTTCCAATAGGCGGTGCCTATGCGGTAACTGGGGTCGCCGGTAAAGGCGAAGTCATGTACATTATTGGCTACGTAATGCCATTGTTTCCGTTCGCCTTTTACGTAGGGTATAATAACTGATGGTGCTTCATCCGGCTTTTTAGCCGCGAAGTTTTTGATATCCAGTTTCGCGCGCAGGGTATCAGGCAAAACAGCCGCCCGGTTTTGCAGCTCACCGGAAGCCTCCACTATATAATTTGCGGGAAAATCAAGGGTAACGTCAAATACCCCATAGTCGCCGTAGAACTCTTTATTGAGGTGCTGGTAGGTGTCCCAGCCATGGTTGCGGTCATATACCGATAGCTTGGGGTACCACTGGCAGCCATTGTAGTGTTTAAAGCCCCAGGCATCGTACATTTTCATGCGGCGGCGGGTTTGCCCGTTATCAAAGTAGGTATTAAAACCCATTTTTATCACCGCTTTGGCACCGGGCAGCAGTGGGGTTGGCAGGTATACTTTAATTATGGTGTTGTCCAGTTCGGTTCTGGCGGCTTGTCCGTTTACCTGTATATTATCAAGCGTGGTACCCAGGCCGGCGGCTTCTTTAGGCCCCAGGTTTGGCTTTACATGATTGAGGCGTTCCAGGTCATGCAGGTAAGCGCCTTTTACAAAGGCATTTTGATACAGGTGGAAGTAAACGAACGTTAATACATCAGGCGAATTATTCCAATAGGTAAGCTCTTCGGTGCCCTCAATGCGGTTATCGTCTTCATGAATGGTAGCTTTAATGTTGTAGGCCACATCTTGCTGCCAGTAGGCGGCATCGGGTTTGCGGTTTTGCCAGTAGTGCTCATTGCTGGTATTCCTGAAAACATTGTCTTGCAGCTGTGCGGTAACAGATACCGAAGACAAAAGACTAATACCGGCCAAAAGACTGAAAAAACGCATAAAAAAAATTTGTGGGTAAAAGTAAAATTTTAATTCGGATTGAAGTTCACTTGTTATGGGGGATGCGGGGGACCCGTGCGAGTACTACGGACTTTGAATACTACACAGAATTTTTATATTTTGTGTTGGGGACCGCGGCGGTAAGCGGATTTTACTGTGATGTGGTTTCATGTTTTCTATTGTTTAGAAGGCAAAGATGGATTGTTTAGGTGAGCGGGCAAAACCGGGCAGGCATGGAGACATATACGGGGTATGATGCCCCGTATTTGGGTGCTAACGCATAATTCAAATAATATGTGTCGCGTTATTCTGTTGAAATTGAATTGCTTATAATTCAGCTTGGCTTCGCTTTTGTCTGAAACAGGATTTTAGAATTTTCAGGAGCGGGAGCGGATGGATCCTGGGGCTACGGTGATGGGATGGGGCGGCTTTGCGCAAAACCATTGACAAAGGGTTTGGGCGGGTTGAAAAACGGCTTATTTGTTTGGACAGGATAGCGCTGGGCTAACTCTTGCGCCAGAGGAGAATTGTAACCTTATTTTGGCTTCTTACTTTTATAGTAGTACTTAATTTCAAAACCTCCCGGCATTTTCATTAGCCTTATTTTTCCCGTTTTCATGTTTCGCTCATATGCTGGTTTCCACTTGGGCATAGCTTTAATAATATTTCTTATTTCATCACGATAATATATATCGTCACCAAACTTATTATAATCTGCCTTTGAAAAATCTCCATCAGTATCTATGAGGCAAGTGGCATAGATACTAATAAAACTATCATCATAAAGATTGTTTGAATCAGGTATTGAAAT
>JACMPD010000047.1 GCA_014377675.1 Taibaiella sp. | reverse complement strand
GTTTACGACCGGAGTGGTGGACTGGGACGGTTTTGATGAGTATCGGGCTAATTTCTGGCAGAAACAACTGCACCTTTTTGAAGTGCCGTTTTACTATATTGAATATGGTATAGCGCAACTAGGGGCGATAGCCATGTGGCGGCAATACAGGCAAAACCCGCAACAGGCCATTGACAACTATATGGCGGCGCTCAGCCTGGGCTACACAAAAACGCTTAACGAATTATACTCTACTGCGGGTATAAAGTTTGACCTATCCCCTGCTTACGTAAAGGAACTGGCGGACTTCGTGCAGCCGATTATCACTGAAATGGCGCACTAATGCGGCCGCAAACAAAAATGACAGCCCTGCCGCAATAATGTGGCAGGGCTGTCATTTTTCAATTGATGTAGCCGGAGTGCCGGCAAAAATATTACATATCCATCTTCGCTATCTCTCTTACTTCAACTGTGCCACCATGGTCAGCCAATATAGGGCAGCCTTTAGCCAATGCAATGGCCTCCTTATAGCCTGCGCTCTTTATCATTAAGTACCCATTCATTACTTCTTTACCTTCAGCAAAGGGCGCATCGGTAATGTCGTTTTTGCTCATCAGCTTACCACCTGCCATCAGTGGCTGGCCGCCTATCAGGTTGCCTGTCTGTGCTATTGACCCCATCCAGTTTTTCCACAACTCCATGTTGGCTAATCTTTCCGCGTCATTGCGGCGGTTTTTGCCTTCTGTTGCCCTGAAAACTAAAAGAAACTCTTTCATAATTTCTGATTTTTAAAAGTGAAATATCGTTGTTCGGTATATTGACGTGCGGAATGGAAGAAACCGGACAAACAATGGAAGAAACTTAAAAAAATAAAAAACCCCAGGTAAAACCGAAATACGCGGCTACCTGAATTGCTTGAAAAAATAGGTGACACCATTCTCCTGTAGTATCAGTTCACCATTCTGGCACTTCAACACCTTAATGCTGCGGGTGAGCGTACCCACGCATTCCAGCATCTGGCCTTCGCCCAGCGACTTGATGTAATAAGAAGGATTAGAGCGGTTGTCGTTGCCACAATAGAGGTAACCCTGCCGGTCATCGGTGCCGGGGCCGGTGATGTACACCGTCTTTACCTGGCTGCTGTAGTCCACATCAGCCCCATCTTTATCAACAGTGGTTTTATAAACTGACCACTTCCCGGTCATTGACTCAATATCAGTCACAGGCAGTATTTTTTCAGTGGGGTCTAAAATAACGACCGCGGCGGTGTCAGAGGTATCTGCAATAAAGTAATAGATGCCGGCGGCATTTGCCAGCACCATATTGTTTGGCGGGCGCCTGAGTACCACCTCATAGGCGGCGGTACCGAACTCCAGGTGGTTGTCTTCATCAAACTTGTATTTACCTTTGTAAACGAAACCATTACGCAGCCGGTAATTAAACGAATCGCGCGGATAAAAAGACATAAACAGCGTGTCAGTAAAGGCTATAACGGCCGAGTCAGGAGAAAGCCGTTTTGCTTCCACCCACCTGCCGGGCAATATATGCTTTATATTGCTTTTCTTTTTATCCTTCGCATGTATAGCGAGCGGAGCCAGCAATATCAATAAAATCAGTATCTTTCTCATTGAGGAATCAAAGGTAAAAAATCAAAATTCAAAATTGTGTGAAACTTGATGGTTTCAGCAATCTAACAACAAAAACCAAACGATATGGCCAGCCAGCTACTGCATATAACGGTAATACAACCGGAAATAGTATGGGAAGACAAACTTACCAACCTGCACAACTATGAACAAACCATAGCAGCTATAACCACACCAAAGCATGTGGTGGTGCTGCCGGAGATGTTCAACACGGGTTTCAGCATGGCGGCAGAACGGCTTGGGGAACCAATGGATGGCCCAGCGGTGACCTGGATGGCCGCCATGGCAGTGAAATACAGGTGCATACTTACGGGCAGCTTGATCATAGAGGAAGAAGGGTTGTATTACAACCGCATGTTGTGGGTGCAGCCCGATGGCCGCATCGGTACTTACGACAAGCGGCATCTGTTTGCCTATGCAGGGGAAAACAAGCATTATACACCAGGCAGCACCCGCCTTATAGCGCAGGTGAATGGCTGGCGCATCAACCTGATGGTGTGTTATGACCTTCGTTTCCCGGTTTGGGCGCGCAATACGGGCGATGCTTACGATGTACTGCTTTATGTGGCCAACTGGCCGCAGAAGCGCAACCTGGCATGGAAAACCCTGCTACAGGCCCGCGCAATAGAGAACATGTGCTATGTAGTAGGTGCAAACCGTGTAGGCACTGACGGTAATGGCCATAGCTACAGTGGTGACAGCAGTGTTTTCGGCCCGCTTGGGGAGACTGTCTGGCAGCAGAGCGATACGCCGGCCTGCCACACCGTAACACTTGATAAAGAACTGCTGCTACAGACGCGCAACCAGCTGCCCTTTCTCAATGACGCGGACAAGTTCGCTCTGACATAACTAAAAATCCCCCGGTATGTCCGGGGGATTCGCTAAATAAGAACTGAATTATAATTTCTGAAACACCCTTACTGCATTCCGGTTAAAAGGGCCCTCAATCTGATACTGGAAAGTAGTATCAGAAGGCATCATGCTGATGCCGGTATTGAAACCAGAAATGCTCCCCTGAGATGTAGATTGTAAAGGGAATGACATGGTAGTATCATCAACCTGCACAAAAAGAGCTGGAACAATGGAACTGCTCGGAGGTGGTACACCGCCTACATTGTCAATCTCATACAGGCCGTTAGCGCGCCTGGTAACATTTACCTGCTGCAGGTTGGAAAGGCGCTGATAAATACCTTCAAGGTGGATAGCCGGGCTAATGTTTGTAACCGCGACATATATGCCGGTAGAACCTACCATACCATATTTGTTCTTTGCTGTAATGTTTACCACATACAAGCCCGGAGTAGTATTATCAAGCGTACTCTGGTCAACAACTACAGGATATGACTGCTTGTAAAAAGAATCGTATGAGGTAGCTGATATAGAAGGCAACGCGCCACCTACAGGGATACTATAATACGACGACCCAGAAATAGATATAGTGGGCGCTGAAGCAGTAACAAGTGTAGAAACTGTATTTTCCTTCTTTTTACAAGCGGTAAAAGCCATTACCGCTAAAAAAGGTATTACTAAATATTTTTTCAAGTTCATTTGTTTTTTTTCAAAAATTGATTATAAATCCCACCACATTTTAGCAGTTAACGAAGCCAGACCAGGGAATGAAGCGTTCCTTACACTTTCAGTTGTCGGGTATAAAAATCTTTTAGGAAGCGG
>JACMPD010000046.1 GCA_014377675.1 Taibaiella sp. | reverse complement strand
TAGCCAAAACCATCCCTTCCTCATCTGTGCCAACATGCTTTTTGTAGCCATAGTGCAGTTTTCCAGCTTTCTTTAGCCATGCGGCTTCTGTATCATATTTAACGTCTTGCTTGTTAACTGATACTACTTCTATTTCTTTGTCCTTTGATTCTTCTGCTGGCGCAATCGTATCCTCTTGGCGATCCTCAGTTACCGGATGGACTTTCTTCTCTTTAGGCTTCAAAGGCGTGTTGGTAACGGAGGCATCAACAATTAAACCGCTCTTAACTATTATATGATGTCCCTCAAGTTGATTATTCACTTCATTAAAAAGAACTTCCCAGGCCCCCTTAGAAGTAAGCTCGCTGCGAAAACGGCTAATAACGCTATGATCTGGCACCTGATCCTCCAAGGCAATCCCGATAAAATTTGAAAAGCTAATCGAATCGTTACATTGAGCTTCTACCTCATAGTCACTCAGATTGTACCAATATTGCAAAAGACACATCTTAAATAAAATCAGGCCGCTGTAAGAGGGGCGACCATCAACGCTAAAACCCTTATTGTAATACTTGCGAATCACTCTATCCACCACAGTCCAATCTAGGGCTTCGTTTATTTGAACAAAAAATATGCTCTTTCGTTTCCGCTGAGAAACCAATATGCTGGAAAAACTTATTTGAGAATGGTTCTTGATCATGCTACAAGATACGAATAATAACTAATTATTCAAAACAAATATCTTTTATTATTATGCTTTATCTTGCAACGGTCTCTAACTGTACACCCAGATAGCATAGACCAGCAAACAGCTATAATGCTGTTTCTCGACGCTTTACATGTTAGCTATAGAACCAGCGAAAAGGAGCTTGATGAAACGGATTACATGCTGGCATCACCGGTAATGAGTGCGCGCTTAAATAAAGCAGCAGAGCAGGAGAAAAATAATGAAGGTGTAAGTATATTTACATTGTAAAAAAAACTGAAAAATGATATCTCACGATAGTTTGAGTAGAAACATTTCAATTGAAAAACAAAGTGCCTATGAGAACGCACAAAAAATAATGTTGCAGTTTTTACCTGAATTAAAAATTGAACAGTTTATTAATTTTTCAGTTTATATACTTCTTATTGGCCACGATTCTTTTGAGATCAAGGGCTCTTTTGTATGCATTACTGGATTATCTCAAAAGATTGTAAAAGAGTATAAATGTATAATACAAGGTATAAAAGACCAAAAAAATACAGTTCAATGGAGCATTTTAAATTTAGAAGTTGACAAGGTAAGGATAGATATCACCAGCCAACCGGGAACTATTCAAATATTTATTCCAAATCAACAAAAAGGCATAAAAAACAGACATGTTGAAAATGCATTAATTTTACTGTCTATTTTAATTATTTTAATATCTGTTGGAAAACTTTTTCATCTAATTGAGATAGGTCAACCAAAAAATGCAATTAGTGAATATCACAACCAAACAAATTTTGATGATAGTATTAGGGTGGCTAAAAAGAGGGAAGATGATTCCTTTTATAATACACCTGTAGGAAAAGCTCAACTTGAAGCAGAGGAACTTGAGAAAAACAAATTGCAAAAAGAAGAAAAAGAGCGCCAATTAAAATTGGATAAAATCTACAAAAAATTACAACCAATTATGTCGAAATTTAGTTGCTCTGAGCAAGAGGCAATTGGAGTGTTGAAAAAGGAAATTTGGATTGGAATGACAGTGGAGATGTTAAAATACAATAGAGGTTTACCTGACAGAGTAAATGTGTCTAATTATGGTAGTGGTGATGAATATCAAGCTTGCTGGGATGACTATTTACCTTCTTGCTTTTACTTTAAAGAAGATCAAATAATATACGCATACAATTGATTATTTCGTTGCCACAACTCCTAAAATATAAATGCAGGTCTAAAAAACACCTTCATTTACAAGCCATAACAACTATTTTTGCCCTTCTAATACCAAGCAACTTGTCACGAAAGAAAAAAAAGAATGCCCCGCTCCTGAATATAACCATTGATGCCTATGCTGCAGAGGGCAAAAGCGTAGCCCACCTTGATGAAGGTAAAGTGCTGTTCGTGGAGCAGGCAATACCCGGCGATGTGATTAATGCGGTAATAATAAAAGACAAAAAAAGCTGGGCCCAGGGGCGCATGACCCAGCTTGTACAGCCATCACCACTCCGCATTGAACCGTTTTGCCAGCACTTCGGGGTATGCGGTGGCTGCAAATGGCAAATGCTACCCTACAGCCAGCAGCTTATTTATAAGCAACAACAGGTTACTGACCAGCTTGTGCGCATAGGCCGGGTAGAACTGCCGGAAATACAGCCAATAATAGGCAGCCCCCATGAGCGTTACTACCGCAATAAATTAGAATTCACTTTTTCCTCTCAGCGTTATCGCACATTTGCAGAAATAGAGGCGCGAACCGAAATTTTTACCCCTGAGCCGGCCCTGGGTTTTCATGCGCCTGGGTTGTTTGATAAAGTTGTGGAAATACATACCTGCTATCTACAGCATGAACCTACCAATATATTATTGAATACCCTCAGGCAATACAGCACTGACAGAGCCCTCCCCTACTATGACATAAAAGCACACACCGGCTGGCTCCGCAATGTGGTGATACGGGTGAGTACCACGGGCGAAGTGCTGATAAACCTGGTGGTAGCACATGAAGACATAAAAGCGAGAGAAGATATATTGAAGCACATTCTTGACACTGTGCCGGGAATAACTTCACTTAACTACACCATTAATGCCAAAATGAATGACACCATTTATGACCTAGAAGTGGTGTGCTGGTATGGCAAGCCTTTCATCGAAGAAAAACTGGAAGACTTCAGGTTTAAAATATCCCCCAAATCATTCTTCCAGACCAACACCTACCAGGCCGAGGCACTATACCAGGTGACCCGTGAATTTGCGGGGCTTACCGGTAGCGAAGTATTGTATGATCTTTATTGCGGCACAGGAAGCATAGGTATCTTCTGCTCTGCATTGGCTAAAAAAGTAATTGGTATTGAGCTGGTAGCTGATGCTATTGAGGATGCCAAGATAAATGCGGCCAACAATGGGTTGGATCATTGTTCGTTTTTTGCCGGCGATGTAACTGACATTTGTACCGATGATTTTTTTGCGCAGCATGGCAGACCCGATGTAATTATTACTGACCCGCCGCGGGCAGGCATGCACGAAAAACTGGTGCAGCAGATATTAAAAATGCGTGCACCAAAAGTAGTCTACGTAAGCTGCAACCCGGCAACCCAAGCCCGTGACTTGCAACTGCTTGATGCTGCCTACAAAATAAGCCGCCTGCAGCCGGTGGATATGTTCCCACATACCCACCATATTGAAAATGTAGCGTTACTGGAACTGAAATAAAACTAATAAGTTAACTAATAGAAACTATAAAGCGAAGGAACCCTTTCGCTTTTTTTCGCCCGGCAAATAAAATCACCGCTTTTTAAATATAACATAGACAGCGGCCACTATCAGCAGGAAGCCAACAAGGTGATTCCAAGCCAGCTTCTGATCTTTAAAAAATATAAAGGTGAACACCATAAACATGGTTAAGGTAATGGCTTCCCGTATGGTTTTCAACTAAACCAGGTCAAAAGGCCCTCCATTTTCCACAAAACCCGTTTTATTGGCAGGCACCTAAAATATATACTAAAAAAATGTTATACACCAACTAATAAATATAACGGAGATAAGACCCAGGTTCTTTCCCCATTCATATTGCCTAAATTTCAGGTGACTATACCATGCAAGCGTCATAAACGCGTTAGACACTACCAGAAGTAATATAGTTTTTAATCCTCTCATTATATCAAGTTGACGAAACAGTGCGTGAAAAAGAATGCATGATCTGAGCTTGCAAAATTAAACACCCGCCGCTACCAATAAAATTCACCAAAAAAGCATAGCAAAGGAAGCGGTTCACAACGTGGTAAAAAGTGGTGAACTCTATAACCCAAACTTAGAAAAACAAACGGGTGTCTTACAGGCGAATATTCAAATGCTGTAGCGCTCACCTCACCGTCTAAATCTCAATCAGCTGAAAAGGCAGATCAACCAGCGAATTATAATCTTGTCCCGCCTCCATCATATCTTCATCTTCCTGTTCGTAGTGCCACAGTATAGCTACTTCGCCTTTGCCAGTCTTTTTTATGGTTTCAAGTTTGCGCAATATATCCAGCAGGCATTTAGAAGAACTGGTATTAAAATATTCAAGTATAATCTTCACTTCGCTTTTAGCTGAAGGGGAAGCCGCATACTCATCAAGCCACTGTAGCAGAGGCTGATAAAAGCCAAAAGAGTTTTCAGGTATTGATTTCCCTGATATTTCAAGACTGCCGGAACCGGCTAAAAATGTAACAGCAGGAGTCTTATTGGTACCTTCTAATATTAAGTTTTCCATCTGGTAATAGTAATTTACTCAGTTTATAGTGGCTGTAAGGGTGAAAAATGAAAAATTATCAAGCAGGTTTTGAAAATCGTACTCAATCTTATTCCCTGATTTCCTCGCTATATCTATTATGCCCAAACCTGCACCGCCTTTATCCGATAACTCAGCGGAACCCAATTTCTCTAAATAATAAGACTTCAGTTCAACCGCATTCATACCGTTTATTACATCTATTTTATTGCGCAGCGCATCAGCGTTCTCAGTAAGTATAAAGTTTCCGGTAATAATCAGGTAACTGCCTGCGGCACCCTTCCCAATCATAAAAATAGCGCTCCCCGCCTGCTCAGGAGACAAGTTACCCTTGTGTTCCTGTAATGACTCCATATGGTGATACATGTTTTGCAGGCACTCTACCAGTACATGGTAAAATTTCTTCTTCCTTTTATGGTCTTCATGCTCCACCTCCATGCGGGCTTCTATTATCTGGTAAACCGAAGACAGTAAATCTTTAGTTATATCTCCTTTGAATGAAAGAATAATATCTTCTTTCTCCATCTGTAAATAGGTATGGTAGAGATCAATTTTTGCCATCAGGGAGCCGGATTTTGTGATTCAAATGTAAAACTAAATTCGGTATTTGTATATACTCTCTACACTTCCTCTAAAACCTTTGCACTTTAATGTACCTCCTCTCAAAGTATGCTGTCCGCATTGCTTATCTGTCACCAGGTCAACTTACGCTTTTCTATAATGTTATTTATTTTTTTCATAAACCAGCTTTCACTTTCTTCCTCAGTTCCCCCACTTTTTGCAGGGGTAAGCTCCAAAGATATCTGATTTTCCTTATTAATGTTCTCTTTTGTCACTTCATAGGTTGTACTGAAAACATTAAAATCTTTTGATACTGGCTTTGCCGTTATCTTAAATGTACCCGCGCCCAAAAGCACAGGCATCAGTTCACCTGCTTTCAACGTTCCTTTGCTGTCGCCATCAATAATAATACTGCACTCTGTATTGGTTTGTATTTTTAAAGTAAATTTACCCGCGGCGCTCACTGCCCTGTTTTGTGCGTAAATATTATTACTTTGTAAACCAAAAAATATACAACAATAGCAAAGCAGTATTCTAAAATAAAATTTCATAGGCCAATAAGACAATTTGTATACTATTTTGGTACTAATAACAAGGTGCAATTTATGAAAATCAATTGCATTTTTCGCCTAAGTAACGGCAATTTTATTGTAATGAGTAAGGTTGTATTGAAAATATTGCAATTTCCTAATAAATAAAATATTAAATGCATTATAAGCGACTTAAACAAAACCTGTCGGAATTTACCAAAACAGTATGCCTGCTCTTCTGCCTGCTGGTAACAGTTAGGCTCAGTGCCTTGCCTGTAAAACTCAACTACATTGGGGATATACCCACCAAACATGGCGTTCCTTCTATTGACACTACTCCATCTGTCAGCATTTTTCACTTATTTGAATGGGATGTGAAAATAATAAACGGAAAGGGAGATATAAGACAGTTAATTACTTCAAAACCAGATACCCTAAGGTTTACCACACCTGTTACCCTTAAAATGAGCACTTCATTTATAGTAAGTAAGCCTCTGCTCAACCAGATATACGCGCTCAAATATAAATTAAGTGGCTCTTTGGAACTAAAGCTCAATGACGAAATAATACAGCGAACCGGAAGCTTTGACAGTACAGAAAGCAGTACTTTATTCCCCGGTGCCTATACTAACTTTATATTAAAAGATACTAATGCCACGTTCGATATCACCTACATACCCCACATTAAGTCATACGCTTTCGATCTGAGGCTTGAAATAGGGCAGCGGGAATGGGGGCAGGAAAAAGTACTGAGTAAAATGAAAGATGATAATAAATCATTTGCGCTTGGGTTTTACTTTTTCGCCTTCGGTATTATATTTATTATACTGTTTCTTTACCATAAAGAAAAAATTGAGAACTTTTATTTCGCTCTGTTCTGCTTCTCAGCCTCACTTGCTTTTCTATGGGATAATTTGAAACTCGGTCTCCTTGACGATGCACCCGGCATTGTCACCGTTTTATTGTTCTCCACCTTATCATTCGAGTTTTTGGCCATCTTTTTTGCCAAAGTGCTGCGCAATAAAGTGAAATCGAAAATAACCCTGGTCGTCATCATTGCTGCAACAATCACATCATTCCACCCCACTATAAGATATTTCTCGGCATCTACTTTTTCTTTACTTGATGAAGCGAGCATCTTTATTATTATGATGTTTATTCTTACAGGTGTTCTGTTGGTTTATACTGTCATTTCCTGTTTCTATTTCCTGGTCAGGGGCTTCGGCCAAAAGCAGTGGGAGGCAAAAACTATTACTTATGTGTGTTTCGCTAATTTACTGGTAACAATACTGCTGCCTGGCATACCCACAATTATCAATGGTGCCAATGGCATCAGCAACCCTTTCTTCAACAACATCCTCGACAATCTCTCCAGCATAGGTCTTTGTATTTATCCGCTCAGCGTGGCTATAGTACTGGGCAAACGCACCGGCCAAAACCAAAAACAACTCACCCGCCAGATCAACTCCATAGAAAAACTTTCTCGCGAAAACCTGGAAAAAGAAAAAGAAAAGAAACAGATACTGGAAGACCAGAATAACGAGCTGGAACGTATGGTGGACGAACGTACGCAAGAAGTAATATTGCAAAAACTGGTAATTGAAGTGAAAAATAAGGCCATCACTGACAATATTAACTATGCTCAGAGAATTCAGTCGGCCATACTGCCTGATATTAAATTAATTAATCGTGTACTGAAACAGGCATTTATACTTTTTACACCTAAAGATATTGTAAGCGGCGACTTTTATGCCTTTTCCGAAAGAAACGAACGAATTACATTAGTAGCGGGAGACTGCACCGGGCACGGCGTATCAGGTGCTTTCATGAGCATGATTGCCAGTTCACTGCTCAATCAGATAATTAACGAAAGAGCCATTGAGGAGCCAGCGCTTATTTTAAATCAACTAAACAGCCTGGTTATTGAAACCCTCAGGCAAAGTGAAAATGAATCAAACGACGGTATGGACGTAGCCATATGCTCTTTTGACCTCAAAAATAACGAACTACAATACGCAGGCGCCAACCGTCCGCTTTGGTTTGTAAGAGACGGCCAGCTGGACGTTTATAAACCAGATAAATATCCAATTGGCGGCCTGCAAATGGCCAGGGATCGCGACTTCACAAACTACACTTTAGCACTGCAGCCCGGAGACACCGTATACATTTTTACTGACGGATATGCCGATCAGTTTGGCGGTGACAATGGCAAAAAAATGATGACTGCAAAATTCAAAGAAATGCTTTTGTCTATTCAACATCTGGATATGCCGGCGCAGCACGCCCATCTCAAAAAACACTTCGACAACTGGAAAAGCCACCACGAACAGGTTGATGATGTATTGGTTATAGGCGTTAGGGTATAAACTAATCTCAAAACAACAACCAATATCGACTTATTACAACCTACCAACTACTAACTACTAACTACCAACTACTAACTACTAACTACTAACTACTAACTGCTAACTGCTAACTACTAACTAATGACACCTAAACACGCAGCTACTTACTATTAATAAATAGCTGAGTGTACAGCAGGTTGCCGTCAGTGCCTTTTGCTATACCAATGCCGGTGAGGTTGTAGCTGCCTTCAATATTTTTAAGATGCCTGGGGCTTTCCAGCCACATTTTTACTACTCTTTCAGCATCATATGGGCTGGACGCTACATTTTCAGCTGAGGCGTTAGCCCCCTTTATGCCATTCAGCAGCCTGTCTGACCTTCCCTCAAAACCATCATGCCCGAACGGTACTTTTCCGGAAGCCATGTTCCTGCTGTGTTTTTGGGCTTCAGCAGCAATCGCTTCATTCATTACAAGGGGTGGCAAACCTTTCCCTGCTCTGTGTTTGTTCACAAGCGCGAAAATTTCTCTGCCTAAGCCCCGCATATCTTTCTTGCCAGTTTGGGCGATTGCTACCATACCAGTAGCCAGCAGTATAAAAATTGCTATATACGTTATTAACTTAGACACCATAAACATGTATACCCAAAACTATGCCGAAATTTAGAATAGGTACTTAAAAAATGTTAAAGAATTAAAACTATCCATTTTCAGCAAGCGTGGCAGGTGCATCTGAGGGAAGCGGCACAACGTCGGTTTGTGCTGCCTCATCGAGGTCAAAGTCTATTTGAAACTCGGTTCCAACATTCACTTCACTTTTAATTGAAATACGCCCGCTTAAAGTTTCTACATGTGTTTTCACCATAAATAGCCCCATACCCTTGCCTTCAGCCAAAGTTGTATGGAAACGCTTGTACAACCCAAAAACATGATGCCCTTTCTTTTCAAGGTCAATCCCTACGCCATTATCGGTAAAAACAAGGCGGCAGGTGTTGACTATGCGCTCGCTACTTATATTAATTTTCAATGGCAAATCAAGTTGCCTGTACTTAATGCTGTTACTGATAAGATTATAGAAAATACTGTACAGGTAACTTTTTACGGTATACATAGACTCATCTTTGAAACTATAACTTATCTCAACCTGTTTGTCGTTAACTATGTTACCTATACTTATCTTAATATCTTCAACCAGTATGCTAAAAAAAACCCTTTCCTTATTCTCGGCTACCGACTGTTTTACTTGTAAAATATGATTCAAATCAACAATAATCTCATCTAATTTCTTAACTGATGTGTTCAGCCCTCCGAAGAGTGCCTTCTTCTCGCTCTCAGGGAAATCTTCGTCTTTCAGCAAGTACATTATACCTAATATATTTGCTACCGGCGCCCTCAGATTATGAGAAACAATATAAGTAAACTGTTCCAGCTCATTTTTCCTTTGTATCAGTTCGGCTGTAATCAACTTTTCCTGTAGCTCCATCATTTTACGTGCTGTTATGTCAGTCTGTGACAATATAGCGCCTATTACTACCTTATCCGCATTCAGTACCGGATGATAGGTGAAATGGTACCATCTGTTACTGCCATCCTTAGCCAAATAAGGCATTTCATAAAATACAACTATATTATTAAACACTGAATCGAGAGACTGCTTCACTATTGCCGCTCTTTCTGAGGGGAAATAACTAAGCGCATCTTCACCATTCAAAATTTCTTTATTTAAATGCTCGTCAGCGAATTCTGAGATTGGCTTGTTATAAGAAACAATTTTGCAAGCGGTATCAAGCAGCAAATAACCCGTATCGGTATTATTAAATATTGTTCTCAGGTTTGCTTCCGAATTCTGAAGCATTTCTTCTGCATGTATGGTTGCGGTAACATCCCTGCACATTCCATTTACCCTTACAATATTGCCTCTAATATCCCTTATTATAAACAGTTCACACCTTATGTACTTTACCAATGCAAAACCATCTACAACCCTACAGTTAAACTGCTGCCTGTCTTTTGTATTATATGCGTCAGTAATCAATGACGACACATACATAATGTCACTTTCATGTACCCTCGCCAAAAAATGTTCAACCGATGGCGTTACTTCCCCCGGTGTATACCCAAGTATCCGGTAGTATTCGTCAGACCAGCGTTCGGTATTATTGACTATATCTGCTTCCCAGCTCCCAAAATGGGCCAGCCGCTCAGCCTCTTTCATTAATGACTCATTTTTAATAATATCATCAAGGTACTTTTGGCGCTCCATGTCTGACATGTGCTGGTGCACAGCACTTAATATGGCACTAGGCAACCGTTGCAACCTGTCCTTTAATATGTAATCCCAGGCGCCATCCTTCATTATATCTACAGCGTACTCCTCTGAAATTGAACCTGTAACTAATATAAATGGAATGGTAAGCCCCAGTAATTTGTATTGCTTTAATGCATTGACTGAATTAAACTGCGGCAAAGAATTATCAGCCAGTATTGCATCATATAAATGATTTGTAAGAGATTTTAGATAACTCTCCCTGTTACACACTACTGTATAAGTAAAGTCCATTCCGGAGCGTTCCAGAGTAGTCACTATTAAATTAGCGTCATCTATATCATCTTCGAGTAATAGTAAATTTAAGGTTTTCATAGCAGGTCTCTATTTTTCAGTCAATGCAATCAAAAAAATATGCTCCAAAAAGGGATATATTATTTCAATACTATTTGCATTCAAATGCAAATAAACTATTGAAACAGACAATATTTAGACCTCTATACAAAACACTTAACAAATTTACAAAAACAAAAATAGAATCAAACTTATTTTAATCTGTTTCAAGGTATAATTTCAGTTAAAGACATTAAATTTATTCCAAACATACATCACCCCTTATGTTGCTCATTCAATAACAACCAATACATACCAAGCCTGGCTACGGAAAGGGTAAAATTCTCAAAGCCAACCGGCTTAACTATGTAGCTGTTCACTCCCATTTCATAACATTTTTTTATATCCGGATCCTCTTTGGATGAAGTCAGGACCACCACCGGAATAGTCTGGGTAGCCGTATCGCTTTTAATCGCCTTCAGAACTTCGACTCCATTCAGTTTGGGCATTTTCAGGTCAAGAAGTATTAATTTCGGCTTATCATCTTTATTTCTTTCTGCATATTCGCCCCTGCCAAACAAATAATCAATAGCGGCCACACCGTCCGTCAGATGCACTATATTATTTACTATATTTCCCTTCTTTAAAGCATAAATTGTAAGCTCGGCATCATCCATATTGTCTTCAATCAATAAAATCTCTACGGTTCTGTTGTCCATACACTTAAGTTTTACTTGCTATTTTAAAGAAGGCAGCGTAAAATAAAAGGTTGCTCCTTCACCGGGGATGCCTTCACCCCATACTTTACCACCATGCTTTTCTACTATCCGGCTTACTATCGCAAGCCCAACTCCGGTACCCTCAAACTCATTAGCGCTGTGTAGTCTCTGAAAAACGCCAAATAATTTATTACTGTATTCCATATCAAACCCGGCACCATTATCTCTCACTGAAACGGTCACTTCATTGCCCGTTTTTT
>JACMPD010000045.1 GCA_014377675.1 Taibaiella sp. | reverse complement strand
TATTTCTTCATCGGCAGCCTCTGCAATACCTAGCATGGCGCATTGTACCATGTGCGATGCCTGCGACACAGGCTCTCCATCATAATCCTTATTGCCGTACGTTTCGTATAGCGCCATTATATCATCAGTTATACTTTCCAAGCCTGAAATCTTAGTTGAAGTATTCATTATTGTTTTTATTTTGATGTCTGCATTTTGTAGTGATGACATCTTCGCTGCTGTCTGTTCCGTTATACTTGCCCTGCCGCACCGTTCTGCTGCACTACTTAACGCAAGATGTATCCGGAATTTTGGTTATTTAAACAACCCCCCTCTCAAAAAGTGATAGCCTTAATTCTTTTTATAATAGAAAGTCATCTCAGTTTTTGTTTCATCTGTTGCCGTCAACAAATAGGGTGAAAGAATCCCTTCACTGCTGATGGTATTATATCCCCATGCGGTAGTCCATTTTCTGCCGGCATATAGTGAATTAGTAAACTTGTTTGCAACGCAGTCGTAATGTGTTAAAAGCATATTATAGATAGTGTCAATTGTTACAACCGTCCCTGCCCTTCCAGATAACCTCGTATATTCTTTGGCAAAATTGCCGTTTAAAGTATTTGTTTGCACTCCAATAGTGTCTGTGATATTTAAATCGGAAATCAAACTTGCTTTGATAACAACTGTGTCAATAGTTTTAGCAACATATATTGGTTTTGATTTATCATATTCCGGGTCAGGAAAACTACTTCTTGAAAAATCGGGAAAAGTTGTGTCACCTATTGCACTACCTAAAATGAGCGGGCTATTATTAGGACCGCTAAAAACAAAAAATCTTGTTTCTCCTGGTGTAAAACTCAGCCGAAAATAACCATTCCCATCAGTTATACCCGTTGCAGTAGAGGATGTTGATCCTATATTTATTCCAATAGCAGAAGGGGCACCCCGTTGATATATCTCTATTTGTTTATTGCGCAACGGAACCGGATATTTTTTTGCAAGAAATAACTGACCTGTGTAAGTAACTGGCTTAGGTTCTTTTTTGCAGGAAGCAAAAAAGAAAACCTGTACAAGGCACAACATTACATACACAGAAAAGGCAAACTGTTTCATGCATAAATTTTGCTAAAGATACCTGATAGCATTAACTGCATATATCTTACCCTTGCTGCTTTGTAATATGTAGTACAAGCGAGTGATCCCGAAAGTCTGACGAGGGAGCCACAACGATGTTAAAGAAGTTATATCACTGGAACCAAAAAAATCATGGATGAAACATATGATACTAGACAAAAAATTAGGGCGACTTTTATTGGTCGCCCTAATAAGAATTCCTGAGTTTTATTTAACGATCCATAGATCCTGGTTGATATCGTCTTTGCCTCCAAACTGGCGCTGCAGCGCTTCCTCTAAATTTGCAGCATTTGTTGTACGCTCTGTACCGGGGTATTGAAAACGCCTGGGAATAAGTCCGCTATTACCGGTGCCGGGGCCACCTTTTGCAAAATCAGGGGTGCCGGTTCGCCTGTAATTATAATACGCTTCATAACCTGAGTTTTGAAAGAAGGCGAGGTATTTTTGTTTTAGCACTTGTTCTAATCCAGCTGCACCAGAAGCATACTTTACAGTAGGCTGGTTATAATAATCATTGAACACAAAGTTTACGGTGTATGGAATGTAGTCTCCACTCTCCACTACCTTACCACCTGCTTTCAAATAATAAAAAGTGTTAGCGCCTTCTTTAATGCCATAAAAACCAATGGAAGCTTGTATGCCTTTTTTATACCAGTCTTCTGCATCACCGGTAATCCATCCACGGCTAATGGCTTCAGCAATATTAAAACACATTTCGGGGTAGCCTATCAATATAGTTGGCTCTGCATTGTAGGTACTGTAATAGCGTTTTCTTCCATAAAAAGAATAAACACCAGGCACAAAGCCAGCTCCGTTATCAACACCTGCTTTAGACGACATATCGGCCAAATCTTCTGCTGGGTTGGCGCCATTGAAAGCAGCATGATCAGAAGGTAAAAGCCCGGATTTTAATTTTTGTCCCGCAGGGTCGGCTGTTACAAATGTTCTTGGATCTT
>JACMPD010000044.1 GCA_014377675.1 Taibaiella sp. | reverse complement strand
TTTTTTTTTTGATGTAGAAAAGTAACTTTCTTTCAGCTCAAAATGAATCCCGTGGCTCTTTAGGTTGGTATCGTGAAAAGTCTTCACAAAAAAACCCCGGTCGTCGGTTGAAGAGGGCAGTGTTATCAGTTTGGCTCCGTTGAGCAGGTCAGTTACTTTCATCCGGTTATATTACTCGTTGAAATATTTTTTTATTTGCTCCATGCATTTGTCACGTGCTGAGCGGCCACTTTCAGCGTGCCAGCTTGCAGTCCACTGTATTGCAGTGCGCGCATCCAGTTTAGAAGTCCAGCCTAAGTGCTCTTCCGCTTTTCTGCTATTGAGCAATAAAAGCTTTGCCTCGTGTGGCGCCTGATCGTCAATAATGGCTTTATAGCTGCCGTGTCCATAACTCTCTATAAATACTTTTGTGAGTTCCTCCACGGTGAGCATATCATCAGGGTCAGGGCCAAGGTTGTAGGCGGTGCTGTGTTTCGTGTGGTCTTCCGTCGTTTTTGCAGCCAGTACCAGATAGCCGGCCAGTGGCTCCAGCACATGCTGCCAAGGCCTTATAGATTTCGGGTTACGCAGCGTTACGGTGTCACCGGCCGTTATGGCCCGCACAATATCTGGCACTATGCGGTCGTCGCTGCTGTCGCCGCCACCAATTACATTTCCCGCCCGTGCTGCTGCAATACATTTGCTGTGGGTTTCATACTTTGCCGGATTGAAAAATGATCGCCTGTATGAATCAATTACAATTTCAGCCGCTGCTTTGCTGGCAGAATATGGATCATATCCGCCCAATTTATCTTCTTCAGAAAAAGGTAGCCCGCGCTCGGGGTTATCATATACCTTATCTGTTGTTATCATAATACCAATACAAGTGCCGTTAAGCAACCTCATGGCGTCCAGCACATGGGCAGTACCCTGCGCATTCACTAAAAAAGTATAGGAGGGTTTTTCATATCCTCGGCGCACCAGCGCCTGTGCAGCAAAGTGAAATACAAAATCTGGATTAAAACCGACCATTTCACCGGCAAGCCGCTCGCGGTCAATAATATCGGCAATTACAGAACTTTGGCAAAACTGATCGCCATTTATCAGGTTGTACAGATCAATTTCCTTTTCCGGTGCAAGCGAATATCCTTTCACCTCGGCACCCAGCCAATGTAAGATCTGTAGCATCCAGGTGCCCTTAAAGCCTGTATGGCCGGTAAGGAAAACCCTTTTACCAGCGTATATTGAGCGTAAATAAGATTCATTTACCATTTTTTCCATGTTGGGTCTGTTTGCCAGAGGTGTTCCAGTTCTTCTTTGTCTCTTAATGTATCCATGCACTTCCAGAAGGAATGGTGCCTGTAGGCGCCTATCTGTTTGTCGGCGGCAAGGTCGTCCATGGGTTGGCGTTCCCACATTATATCATCAGCATCGTCATGCAGATATTTGGCAATTTCAGGTTCTATTACAAAAAAACCGCCATTGATCCAGGTGCCTGAATCTTCTGGTTTTTCTTCAAAACTATCAATAGTGCCATTGTCCTGCATTTTAATTACGCCAAAGCGGCTGGTGGCCTGTATAGCGGTCATGGTACATATTTTGCCGCTTTCCTTATGAAACTTTAAAAGCTCGGCCAGATTTACGTCACATACGCCATCGCCATAAGTAAGCATGAAAGTTTCATTACCCACGTAGGGGAGAATGCGTTTCAGCCTGCCTGCCGTCATGGTGTCTAACCCCGTATCTATAAGAGATATTTTAAATGGCTCTGCGGCAGTCCGGTGTACTTCAACCGAATTATTTTTCAGATCTACAGTTATATCCGCATTATGTAAGAAGTAATTAGCGAAATACTCCTTTATCATCCAACTTTTATAGCCAAGGCATATAATAAATTCCGTGTGGCCATACACCTCATATATTTTCATTATATGCCATAAAATTGGCTTGCCGCCAATTTCTATCATGGGCTTGGGCCGCAGTGATGATTCTTCAGAAATACGTGTACCCCTGCCACCGGCGAATATGACTACCTTCATGGCAACAAATATACTTAATGGGGCAATAGATTTTAGGGTATGTGGGTGAATTAATGTTAAAAAAGCGTTGTGCTTTGTTTATAATCCGTTTTTATAATCCCAATTTTGCCCGGACACTTGCTTACGAATCGCTGACTGGAGAACCTTTCACTTTTCCTGAATGATAATCAGCACCCGTTTCGTTCAGCATATTAAGGATTTACCGGTATATTATAGTGCATTTTTTATTAGAGTGCTGGCCTTTATCTAAATTTCCGATTGTTCGATGTATTTCTATGTGTGAATGCCTTAATATAAATTACACCTTTTCATATTAGTAAAAGTAATTTTTATCACACCAAACCCACCACCTGCGGCAGCACCACAGCTTCATAATCGCTTATTTTATCGAGCTCCAGGAGTGTATATTCTCCGTCGGGCGCACGCTCAAACATAGGCGTAAACTTGGCGCCATAAACTGCCTGCCTATACGTGTAGGAAGTTCTTTGCTGCACAATATTGGAGAAATGGTCATCAAACGCTTTTATAGACACAATTAGTTCCATGCGTGATTCTGAGATTTGTGCCTCGGTAAAATTGTAAACAGGGCTGTCTTCAGTTATAGAGTGGACTATAGTCCAGCTTAATGCCAGTGAACTCACCTTTGAAATTTCCAACCCAAGAGGGTAGAAGCGGGTAATTGACTTTCCATTATCGTTTTCATGTATAGCAAGTGTGAACTGGGCTTCCACATCGGTAAGATTGTTGTTTTTATAGGTACACAATCTAATCATTAGTGCCTTGGCTCCTTTATAGGGCGCTATTAAGAAATTATTACTGAATAATAAATAGGCTTTTGGCCTTGAAAAACGGGCATATATAAGTCCGGTTACAACAGCGAAAGTAAGTATCCCCATCAGTGACTCTAATGATGCTATGCAGTTGGTGACCATGCCGCTCGGGGACACGCGGCCGTAACCCACCGTTGTCAGGGTTTGAGAACTGAAGAAAAACGCTTCCATAAACCGGTCCGCAAAAGTGTGCGCATCAACTACGCCCAACAGGTTTTCAATACCTGTAAGCATATAAATAAATGCAAAGCAAAAATTGACGGATGTATAAAATATAAAAATGCTCAGGAAGAAACTGTGCCGGGGCATGCGTAGCAATGTATGGTAAATGCTGGTCCGCTCCCAAACTGGTATGCCTCGTTTCTTGAGGTTGGTGGAGCCATCCGCATTCATCAGCCTTCCACCCTCAACGTTGCTATTGCCGCCAAAGCCGGTATTGTTAATATCCCTCAACCGGGAACGTGGATTGGAAGATGACATGCTAAAGCGTGTGTTTTGCTGTAAAGATAGGGAACGGCAAAAAATTTACAACTATATCTATATTGCCTGGTATAATGCCAGCAATAGAATTAATAATATTACCTGAGACAGGTCAACACCCAAATTATGCCCTACCTGTACCGGCTTTATGAATTTTCTCATAGTCCTGAGAGTTGGTTCAAAAACGCTGTTAAAAAAGTAAAATATACTCCTGTATTGGCCACCCAGCTTGTCTTTGTAGGGCAGTAGTTTGGAGTATAAAAAAAGACCGGTTATAAACAGGCTCACAATAAGCCGGGCAATGAGGATAAGTGCAATGGACATTTGTTATGATAAAAATAAACCTTACTGCCAATTTGTATAATCAATTGGTCAGTAAGGTTTTATGATTAGTATTGTTAGTTACTGTTCAATAGTTCGGCCAGGTGGTCAGGGAAATTATTAGACCGCTCGCTGAGGTGCAACAGCAGGTTACGCTCAGTAGCGTCAATGCTGCCGTCACCGGTTATTTTGTCGTGGAGCCAGGTAGCTTCGTCTTCATCAATTTCGCCGGCGGAGTTAACGTCATCAAGCAAATAACCCGATATGGCTTCAATAAAGAAGATTTCCCACTCAGGGGCGTTTTCATTTCCGGACACTGCATTGTTCAGTTCAAATAAAAAATCGGCTTCATCCGTATCTATTTTCCCATCAGCATACAGATGTTTTTCCAGTTCTGCTACTTCAGCAGCGTCAATTTTGCCATCGGCAAGCAGGTCTTGTTTTAAATCTTCCAGACTTTTCATTTTCAGGGTGATGTTTTATAATTAAACAATAATATTCAATTCTTTTGGTGGTGGTGGCAGCTCGTTCAGCCCCGTTACTTCCTTCCCTGAATCTTCAACTCGTGTAGAACTCACGCCTATCGACGCTGTAACCCAGGTAAAAAACTTTGATATGCTTTGGCTGTCAGCATTATCAAGACCGACTACATTATCCGTTATCTGCTTTAATATAGTGGTGTCAGCACCGCTGCCTGCGCCACATGCTACCGTGTAGGCAGTCTTGCGCTTTTTAAATTCAGTCAGCCCGCCCTGCCAGTCATCAGTCGGTATGCCGTCCGTCATTATAAATACAAGGGGTTTCCAGTCCCCTTTTTGTTCAGTGGTAGTTTTAGCCACTTCAGTATCTATTTTATTGCTTACCAGCCTGAGTGCTTCGCCAAGAGAAGTGGTGCCTGAGGCCCTTATGTCCACCATCTGGAATGAAGCGAGGTCGGTAAGCGGTATTATCTGGCGGGCCATGCTGTCAAAAGTAATAACGCTAATATACGCCGTTTCTATTGCCTGCGGGTTTTGCCTCAGGGAGCTTATCATCACCTGCACGCCGTTTTTCAGCGCCTCTATTGGTTCGCCTGCCATAGAGCCTGACGTGTCTAACAGCAAATAAACTGGTAGCCTTCTCATATTTTATCGATTGAAGTATGGTTAAATAATCGCCTGCAATGGAGCATTGCAGGCGAAGGATTATTATTATTAATTGGTGTATTTTCTAAGTATATCCACAAAACTGTCAGTTTGTTGCGGGTCGCCCAGCGCCCTGAACTTCCAGGTGTTGTCTTTGCGGTACACTTCAGCGAAAACCATAGAACACATATTATTATACGAGGCATCACCGGAAAGGCTAAATTTTACTATTTCTTTCCCGTTACTATCCACCGCCCTGATAAAGGCATTATCAAGCATACCGAAGTGCTGATTGTTCGTTCTTCCCTTGTATATGGATACGACAAATAATATCTTCTGATATTTTGCGTCCAGCGAATCGAGTTTCACTATTATTTGCTCATCATCACCATCTCCGGCGCCTGTCCGGTTATCACCGGTGAGCCATATGTGCCCTGAAGGATGCTTCTGAGAATTAAAGAAGATAATATCTCCTTCAAACATGCTCATGGTGCGGCCGTCATTGGTCTGCATATTGCGGCCCACATTGGCTACTTTATCATTTGCATCAAGCAGGAAGGCAATAGCGTCCAGGTCATATTCCTCCTCTTTCTTATTGCCGCCCAGTAGCTTGCCTAAAAAACCGCCGCCACCGCTTTGCTGCCTTACATCCCAGCCCAGGCCAATGGTTACCTTGGAAAGATCGTAGCTCTCACCCTTGTCTCCTTTGCGGAGGTCAATGGTTTGGCCTTTAACTAAATTTATTGCCATATAAAGTGTGTGAAATGGTTATTTTATTTGATGATCTGACCGCTGTAATATTTTGCAAGGAAGAACGCAAGATCTTCTTTGTAGCCAATACCGGAGGCTTCAAATTTCCAGTTGCCGTCACGCTTGTACAGGCGGCCAAATTCTACCGCAGTTTCAATAGAGAAATCTTCTCCCAGTTCGTACTTGGCTACTTCATTTCCCGTGGTAGTATCCACTATACGGATATATGAGTCCCTAACCTGTCCGAAATTTTGTTTGCGGCCACCGGCATCATGAATGGTAACCACAAATAATATTTCCTGTATCTTTTCATCCACTTTTGAAAGGTCAACGGTAATGGACTCATCATCGCCCTTGGTAGCATTGCCGCCGGTAGGGTCGTCACCGGTGTGGTGCAGGGCGGTGTCAGGAGAGTCAGTGTTGCCATAAAATACGAAATAGGGTTCAGCTGGTATCTGCCTGTTGGCGTCAATCATGAATGCAGACGCGTCAAGGTCAAATGCGGCACCGGTACCTTCGTTAGGGTTCCAGCCAAGGCCAACGCTCATTTGGGTAAGGCCGATATCGATTTTCTGGCCTTTTTGTAAGTTGATTGCCATAGTGTATGATTTTTTGGGTGTGTTTTTTGTTTTTGTTTAATTGATTGCGAAAAGTACAGAATATTTCCATCAACACTACATCCGCTTCTTTAATTTTTTGATAATTCAAAGAATCACTTTGCGGTCAACAGAAGAGTTTTTTTAATAAGTGCAGATATAAAAACCGTGCCTTGCAGGGATGTAAGCGGTTTAGCGCCAGGTAAGTACGCGGTAAGCGTGAATAAGGTAGTGGTGAGAAGGTTCAAAAAGGGCTGAAATTCCCGTTTCTAAACTCCAAATTCCAAAGTGGAAATTGCGAAGGAAATTTCCAAATTGCAGGGGGAAACGATTAGTCAGGTGTCCCACACTTGCAACTGCGGGACACCTGGCTTTAATTTCTATCAGGCGTACATTAAACAAATCTACGCTGTTATAAAATATACAGCGTTTACAACCTTTGTTTCAACAACGGAGTCATTTCGTTCTTCCAGGATGTAAAATCGCCGGCTATAATGTGCTGCCTGGCCTGCTTTACCAGGTGCAGGTAAAATGCGAGATTATGGATACTGGCAATTTGCATGGCTAAAATTTCCCCGGCTATGAACAGGTGGCGCAGGTATCCCTTGCTGTAATACTGGCTGGTGTAGCAGTCAAGGCCATCATCAATCACGCTGAAGTCATTAGCCCATTTTTTGTTCCTTATATTGATGACCCCCCTGGTGGTGAAGAGCATACCGTTCCGGCCATTACGGGTAGGCATCACGCAGTCAAACATATCAACGCCAAGTGATATGTTTTCAAGTATATTCCATGGGGTGCCAACGCCCATTAGGTAGCGGGGCTTGTCTGCCGGTAGGTTTTCGCAGCAAAGGGCGCACAGCTCATACATCATCTCCTCCGGTTCACCTACCGAAAGGCCGCCAATAGCGTTGCCGTCACAGTCCATAGAGGCTATAAACTCTGATGAGGCCGTGCGCAGATCCCGGAATGTACTGCCCTGTACAATAGGGAAAAGTGTCTGTTCATACCCATAAAGCGGTTCGGTTTCCCCCATGTGTTTCACGCAGCGGGCAAGCCAGCGGTGGGTGAGCTCCATTGAGTTTTTAGCGTAGCTGTATTCTGAGGGGTAGGGTGGGCATTCATCAAAAGCCATTATAATGTCAGCGCCTATCGCCCGTTGGGTATCTATCACGTTTTCAGGTGTGAACAAATGGCGGGAACCATCAATATGAGATTGAAACACCACGCCTTCTTCTTTTATCTTTCGGTTAGCGGCGAGGGAAAAAACCTGATAACCGCCGCTGTCAGTAAGTATGGGTCTGGGCCAGCCGCTGAATTTATGCAGGCCACCTGCTTGTTTTAAAATTTCTGTTCCCGGTCTCAGGTACAAGTGGTAGGTATTGCCGAGTATTATTTCGGCTTTTATTTCTTTCACCAGCTGCTCATGCGTTACTGCCTTCACACTGCCCACCGTACCCACCGGCATGAAAATAGGGGTTTCTATGGTGCCGTGCGCAGTGGTGATGATACCGGCACGTGACGACGATGCGCTATCCTGCGCTATAAGTTCAAAGTCCATTTACACCGGCAAAGGTAATATTTTTAACCGCTCATTTTATTGGCTGTAAACGCGGTTAATGATTCATACTTGAGAAGAATTTTTCGCAATAAAAAATCTCAAATAATACGTGATAGCTAATGAGATTTGCACTCAACCTACACCCATTATTTGAGCAATTATAGTATTTATAAATTGTTCTGTTGCTTTGCCTAACCCATCATATTGAGGGTGTAAAATATCTCTTCCTCGTTTTTTTTCAGCTTTTCCTGTAGCCTTTTCAGCAACTCTCCTTCTTGGCCTATGCTATATACAAGGTCTTCATCAGTAAGCTCGGGGTGGGCTGTCTTTAACTTATCTTTCAGCAACGGCCATTTTTCACGCAATTCGTTGTTATCCATAGTGTTTTTGTTTTCAAAAGCTATATAAATGTTGTGCCACTGGGTTGCCTAAGTTGGTTCATTATCATTTCGTACCGGGGCGTACTAAACAAACGTAACTTTGCGTTTTAATTTGATGCCATTGCCACTCCGCACAAAATTTTTATTATCCTCTTTGCTTATCCCTTTTTCTCTTTGGGGTCAGGCGGGTATGTATGGCGAAGAAGGAAAAACATTTAGTGCAGCGTTAATATGTGGTACAAATTTCGCCCAGGTTGATGGTGATTCCTATTATGGTTATCACAAGCTCGGCCTGAATGCAGGTGCGGCAGTATTCGCCCATTTTACAACGGAGTTTGGCGTCAGCCTCGAATTGCTCTATTCCCAAAAGGGCAGCAGGGGAGTAACCGAAACTACATCGCCATACATAGGGCCGTATTTTTCGAAGTACTATATGGACTTAAATTATGTTGAAATTCCCTTGCTCCTGCACCTTACCAGCCGCATTGTTGATATTGAAGCCGGCGCTTCATTCGCCTACCTTATAAAAAGCGATGAATGGATACTGACAGATCAGCCGGTCCCCATAAGCCCCATATACAACAGTTTTAATACAACTGATATAGACCTGACTTTTGGCTTGACAAGGCAGTTATATAAAAAATTGCTGGTCAATATCCGCTATCAATACTCCCTCATTTCCGTGCGCCCGCCAGAAAAAATACCTTATGGCTACAGGTACGGTAATGACGGGCAATTTAACAATCTTTTTAATCTCAGGCTGATGTATGTTTTATAATTGCACCTTCACATTGTCGGGCAATTTTTTTTCAGTAACTTTGTTTTAAAAAGTACTTTTTAGAACTAGTTTTATGAATTCACAACAGTTTGTAGCAGAAAATTCAATCATTCGCCTCATATGGGGCAACAGCGATGTTGTGTTGTTTATTTTTGCCGGAGCAGCGGCAGATTTTGCTTTGAATAAAGCTGTTGACTGGCTCTATTTTTCCGGTAAGTTGCCTGCTGACCCATTAGGAAGGCTGTTTTCAACGGTGAGTTATGCGCATAAAATAATATTTGCTTCAGAAGAGAATGCACATGCGGCCATTGATGCCATTACCGCCATACATAGCGCAGTAGAGCATAAACGAAAGGCAAGCATTCCAGATTGGGCGTATCGGGATGTCCTTTATATGTTGATTCAATATTCTATTAATGCCTGGGAGCTATTGGAGCGCCAACTTAGCCCACAGGAGAAGGAAGAAATATACAATGTATTCTACCGTATGGGGACCAGAATGGATATCGGCGGTTTACCCCTCAGCTTTACCCTTTGGGAGGCGGACCGCCTGAAGCACATGCATAATGACCTGGCTGTAAGCAAGTATACACCTGACTTATTCGCACAATACAGGAAGCATTTGGGTGGGTTGCGTTACCGCATTATGTTGCGGGCGCAGGCTTTGTTACTGCCTGAGTATCCGAAGAAATTATTGGTTCTGCGTTCAAGTGGCGCATTTTCAGCAATGCTTTACCTTTACAAATACAGCCGGTTGAACCGGTTAACCAAGAAGTTAAGGGAGTTGATGCTGCCGGTCGCATACAGGTCGCAAATTTTGGCGCTTGATGTGGCACCAGTATAATATTTCAACTCACATGTCATTTATATATGCAAAATCCTTAGTTTAGCCCAACTATGCAGACTTATATATCTTCTGAAAGGATATTATTACGGGAACTTGTTCCCACTGATGCTGAAGCTATGTATATGCTGGACTCCGATAAGCCGTTGTTTATTTTACAATAAATTCGCTCCTTAATTACATTGTCTTATTTTTGCACCCTGATACTGCTCAACAACAATTACAGCATAATTTGTCAACTATGAAATCCAAAAAAATTTGGTGGGTCATTATTATTGGTCTGGTTGTACTCGGCATTCTGATCGCGCTTTCCAGGAAGGGGGATAAAGATGTAACAAAAGTGACCGTTGAAAAAGCCGC
>JACMPD010000043.1 GCA_014377675.1 Taibaiella sp. | reverse complement strand
TGCCTCCCTGAGACTGCCCAAAGAGTATGCAGCACAATTATTCATCACGCCCAACCACCTGAACGCAGTTTGCCATCAATTGCTGGGCAAGGCGGCAGGAGAAGTAATAAGGGACAGGGTGCTGTTGGAAATAAAGCGGTTGCTGGTGAATGTAGATATCACAGTTTCCGGCATCGCCGCACAGCTCAATTTCCCTGACAATTCTTACTTCAGCAAGTTTTTTAAGAAGTACGAGGGCAGTACACCGGAAGACTTCAGGAAAACATACAAAATTATAACAAAAGAAATATAAGTATAAAAATATTTACTATGCAAAATCAAGAACACGAAAAGCATCCCGGACTGATGAAAAGCGTTATTACTAACAAGTGTCCCCATTGCCGCAAGGGCAGGCTGTTTATTGACAGCAACCCCTACCACCTGAAAACAAGTCTTGATATGCCCGTCAACTGCCCGGTATGCGCACAGCCCTATGAACTGCAAACCGGCTTTTACTTTGGCACAGGGTACGTGAGTTATGGCCTGTCGGTTTTATTCTTAATGGTTTCATTTGTTTTGTGGTACGTGCTTATTGGCATTTCAATTTATGATAACAGTGTTTTCTGGTGGCTGGGTATCTGCTGCACCTTGCTTTTCTTACTGCAACCTATTATACAACGCCTTTCCCGCTCTGTATGGATTGCGTTTTTTGTCCGGTTCGATCCTTCGGCGGCCAGCAGACATAAAGGTCCTTATCCGCAGGTGAGCTGAAGCAAGCCCACTTTTATTACCGCTGGGTAAGTTTTTTCAGGTGCAAAGTGAATGTTTTTAAAGCATAGTGATTATAATACACTCAGCAATGTTAACTTTGCGCACCTTTAATTAAAACATGGATTCTTCAGTTAAAATTTTTTCCGGTACAAAGTCAGTTTACCTCGCAGAGAAAATAGCCGAAAGCTATGGTAAAACACTTGGCAGCATTAATATTCAGAAATTCAGTGATGGTGAGTTTCAGCCGGTTATACAAGAGTCAGTAAGGGGCGCATATGTATTTCTTGTGCAGTCCACTTTCGCACCGGCTGATAACCTTATGGAGCTTTTACTGATGATAGACGCCTGCCGCCGGGCCTCGGCCGGATACATTACGGCGGTTATCCCTTATTTTGGCTTCGCGAGGCAAGACAGGAAAGACAAGCCGAGAGTTGCCATAGGTTCCAAACTTGTAGCCAACCTGCTCACTACCGCGGGCGCCAACAGAGTGATGACAATGGACCTGCACGCGCCGCAGATACAGGCCTTTTTTGATATACCGGTTGATCACCTGGACTCATCTGCAATATTTATTCCTTATATTGAGCGTTTAAAGATAAAAGATCTTACTTTTGCAGCCCCTGATGTAGGAAGCACCAACAGGGTACGTGAAGTAGCTAAATATTTCGGAGCCGATATGGTTATCTGCGATAAGCAACGTAAACGTGCCAATGAGATAGCCTCCATGACGGTGATAGGTGATGTTACCGGGCGCAACGTAGTATTAATTGACGATATTTGCGATACTGCCGGTACCCTTTGTAAGTCAGCAGCAATGTTGAAAGAAAAGGGAGCTTTATCAGTGAGGGCCTTTTGTACGCACCCTGTGTTAAGCGGCAGCGCATATGAAAATATTGAAAACTCGGTACTTGAAGAACTTGTTGTGTGTGATACTATACCATTAAAAAGACAGTGCGACAAAATAACTGTTGTACCCACCGCTGATCTTTTTGCCATAGCTATCAGAAACACTTTTGAAAATAAGTCAATTAGTTCTTTATTTATCCATAGTAATATGAAGTATTGATAAGCCGGGTAACAACGTGTGCTTTTTGATAAATTTAAATTATAGTAAAATAACTGTCTATACAAAAAAATCCGCCCCCGCAACGGGCCTTTATTATTAAAAACCATTTCAGTCCGGATGTTTGGCGGATATTCGCCCGTTACTGAAACGAAAAAAAATACAAAATGAAAAGTGTAAAAATTGAAGGAAAACCAAGAAGCGGAAGTGGTAAAAAAAATACACGCCACCTCCGTTCTGAAGGACATGTACCAGCTGTAATATATGGTGGTAAAGAAACTATCCATTTCAGCGCACCAATTATTGATTTCCGTACGCTGGTGTACACACCGGAGTTCCAGATAGCTGAAATTTCAGTTGACGGCAAGACTTACCGCACCATCATGAAAGACATCCAGTTTGATGTAGTTACTGATGCGCTCAATCACATTGACTTTCTGGAGCTGGTTGAAGACCGCCAGGTAGTAGCCACGCTTCCGCTGAAGTTTACAGGGCAGCCGATAGGTGTAAAAGAGGGCGGTCGCCTGGAGCTGAAGATTAAGTCGCTGAACGTTCGTACTTATCCTAAGCACCTTAAAGAAGCTATTGAAGTAAATATTGACCACCTGGAACTTCATGGCAATATCCGTGTTGAAGATGTAAAGTCTGAGCACATGGAAATATTGAATTCACCACGTGTACCTATAGCATCAGTTGTAACTACGCGTGCATTGCGCCAGGCTGAAACTGACGCACTGGCTGCTGCAACAGCAGCTAAAGGAGCTAAAAAGAAATAATTTATTATTTTGCTATACCAATCCCCTGCCTTGTGCGGGGGATTTTTTTTGTATGTGGGTTAAGGGCAGGTTTACCGCATGGTTCGTTTACACAATCGGGAATGATTATACTTGGGTTTGCGGTTACTAAGCTGCAATGCATACCTTTGTCACCTCATACATGCGGCGCTTTTATACCATAGCATTGGTGGGGAACCCTAACAGCGGGAAAAGTTCACTTTTTAACGCGTTAACGGGCCTTAACCAAAAAGTAGGGAATTTCCCAGGGGTAACAGTAGATAAGAAAACCGGAACGGCGAAAATATCTGACGGACTTTCCGCGCACATTATCGACTTGCCCGGCACCTACAGCCTGTACCCTAAAAGTGCTGACGAGCAGGTAACCTATGAGGTACTTCTCAACCAGGAAAACGCTGACAGGCCCGATCTTATAATAGTTATTGCAGACGCATCAAATCTAAAACGCAACCTGCTGTTTTGCACCCAGATAACGGACCTGAAAATACCTGTTGTCATTGCCTTTACTATGATGGATATAGCCCGGCAAAAAGGCATTACCATTGATATTGAGGGTATGGAACGCATGTTGGGCGTGCCTGTGATACCTGTAAACCCCAGGCGAAACAAGGGCATTGAACAGCTTAAAAAAGCAATAACACAGGCTGAACAGAAAAAAACCGCGTTCCTTCCTGACTTTATTGATATACAAAGCATTACCGGAGACTGGCTACCTGAAGTAAAGCAAATATGCAGCCAGGAAAGCAACTATGCGGCACTGCACGTAGCCTGCAACTACACCGAACTGAAGTACATTAACGCAGCCCACCGGATAAGGATAAGTGCCCTGCTGGGTGAGGGGAAGTTCAATAAGTCACGCACGCAGGCGGCGGAAATAATGCTGCGGTATAAAAAAATAGACAATATATTAATTCACACGACTGCCATTGACAGCCCCATGAAGCGGATGGTGGTGAGTGACCGGTTAGATAAAATATTGCTACACCCCGCATGGGGCAACATCATATTACTTTCTGTACTATTCCTTCTCTTCCAGAGTATCTTCTGGCTGGCCAGCTACCCTATGGACTGGATACAGCAGTTTTTCGCGGCCGGAGGCAATTATCTGGGTACTTTAATGGGCCCGGGCATGTGGAAAGACCTGTTGCTCAACGGCGTACTGGCGGGCATAAGCGGCATTATGGTATTTGTGCCGCAGATAATGATACTTTTTGGCCTCATTACCATACTGGAAGACAGCGGCTACATGGCACGCATCAGCTTCCTTACTGACCGGGTTATGCGCAGCGCCGGGCTTAACGGCAGGTCTGTAATGCCGCTCATCAGCGGCATGGCCTGTGCCGTACCCGCTATTATGGCGGCCCGCACCATACAAAACCGCAAGGAAAGGCTCATTACCATTATGGTTACACCATTAATGAGTTGCTCAGCCCGGCTACCGGTATACACCATGCTCATAGCACTGGTGATACCTGATAAGGCTATTGCGGGTATTTTTAACCTTCAGGGCCTGGTGCTTATGGGGCTTTACCTGCTCGGCTTTTTCATGGCCCTTGTGGTAGCGAAGGTGATGGACTGGGTGATAAAAGGCAAGGAGCGGGCATTCTTCCTGATGGAGCTCCCTGTTTACCGGGCGCCACGCTGGAAAAATGTGGGCATCACCATGCTTGAAAAAGGAAAAATTTTTATACGTGATGTGGGTAAGGTAATAATTGTATTATCACTTATACTTTGGTTCCTGGCCTATTTTGGCCCGCCCGCTGCCATGAAATCTGTTGATACCCGCTATGAGCAACTCATAGCTGCGCAACCCAGCAACCGCGCCACACTGGAGCATGAGCAAGCCACAGCACGGCTGGAGCATTCTTTCGCCGGCATTATGGGTAAAGGAATAGAACCATTGATAAAACCATTGGGGTTTGACTGGAAAATAGGCATTGCCCTGGTTACTTCCTTTGCCGCAAGGGAGGTGTTTGTAGGCACTATGGCAACGCTGTACAGCGTTGGCGATGCAGAAACCGGGCTGCAAACACTTAAAGAAAAAATGTATAACGCCAAACGCGAAGACGGCACACCGGTATACACGCTGGCCGCAGGTCTATCTTTATTAATTTTCTATGTCTTTGCTATGCAGTGCATGAGCACCATGGCTATTGTAAAGCGCGAAACACGCAGCTGGAAATACCCGTTGATACAGTTTGTGTATATGTTCGCCCTGGCTTATGCGGGGGCATGGGTGATATATGTAATTTTTAAATAAACTAAAGCCACTTTTTTCTTTTAAACCATATAAAAATAATGGCCGCAATTACCGCCATGGAAAGCAAGGCTATGTAGTAGCCCCACCTTTGTTCCAGCTCAGGCATAAACTTAAAATTCATTCCATATATGCCTGCTATAAAAGTAAGCGGCATAAAAAATACCGAGAAGATGGTCAACACCTTCATTACCTCGTTGGTTTTTTGCGCTGAAAGCGAAAGGTAAATATTCAACAGGTTGGTCACATCTTCATAAACCTGCCCGTAAATGGTAATCAGTTTAAGGTACAGGTCTTTGGTGTCCTGCTGCGCTACCTGGTCGTTATCGGTTGTTCTCGTGGCATTGATCACCTCGCCTGTAAACACCAGCAGCTTTTTACAAATGGAGGCCTTTCGGCGGATATAGTACAACTCTTCCAGTATAGCGGGCGTTGCCGTTCTTAGGAAAATTCTATTCTCATACCTGTCCACTTCATCAGAAAGCGTAATGGATGGCTTGTCGTATGAGTGGAGTACATGCCATAATATGCGGGTAACCAATGCGCCAGTTGTTTGGCACCTGCCGTTGTCTATGCACTTTCCCTTCATCTCTTCCAGAAAGGCATGGGGCATCCGGTGAATGGTGATCAATAGATCTTTGTTATAGAACAACGCTACCTTGGTGCTCAGCTCCTGCATGGAGAGCAGTTTCACAGCAGGGTTGGCAACCAGCATACGGGTAATAATGAAATCTATATTACCTAATTCTTCATGCTTGGGCAGGTGGTCGGGCTCCAGGCAGTCCCTGAGGGTGTATTCGTGCAGGTGGTATTTTCTGCTTATTTCAAGCAACTCAGCAGCCGTGGGGCTTACAATATCCAGCCATGTATAATTTCCGTCAGCGGAAGAATAGTCGTGTATCGGCACAATTCAAATGTAATGAATTATTGTGGTTATAGCATGGTTGGCAGTTTTTCATGCAATTCTTATGTTTTGTGTGAATTGAGACGCTGAAACCATAGTTTTATTGAAGCAATTAATAAACTTAAAAAAAAATGATTAATTTGCTCGTAAAAAACTACAATCATC
>JACMPD010000042.1 GCA_014377675.1 Taibaiella sp. | reverse complement strand
GCGATGTGTTATGGTTCCTTGAAGGCATGCGGCCGAAGGAGGAAAAATAGTAAGTTACTACTTTATTTTAATTAGAAAATTATTGGCAAAGTCAACAGTGTGGCCACATTTCCACTTAATGTGCTGCCATTCACTGGTTGGCGATATGGTGGCTGTTACCTTTTCAGAGCGTATCTTCAGCGGTAATGTAAATGGCCTATTAGTGCTGGCATCACTAAAAACATTGTTAAATTTATAATACAGCTCAGCATCTTTCACATAATATTCAACCTCAGGTATCATGTCAGTACGGAGGTACTGTTGAAAAAATGCGGTGAGCTCTACACCCGTATGGTCCGCAATGTATTTTTCGGCCTCAGCTGTGGTTATGGTTTTATGATAAAACGCTGAGCTCAGCCCACGGAGCATTTGCCTGAATTTTTCATCATCATTAGTCAATTGCCTTATCATGTGCATGATGGCAGTACCCTTGTCATACATATCGTTAGACCCTTCCTCGTTTACTCCATATTCACCTATTATAGGTTTGTCGTTCCTTATATTGTTCCATTCACCAATACAATATGCTGTGGCTTTTTGTTTACCGAGCAGGCATTCCGTAAACAAAGTCTCTGAATAGGTAGTGATGCCCTCATGTATCCAGTTGTCTGCAATATCTTTTGCAGTTACATTATTGCCAAACCATTCATGCCCGCTCTCGTGTACAATAATATAGTCAAAATTCATACCTATACCGGTGCCGGTACGGTCATGCCCCATGTACCCCATTTTATAGTCATTGCCGTAAGCTATGGCGCTCTGGTGCTCCATACCCAGGTAGGGTGACTCCACCAACTTGTATCCATCTTCATAAAACGGATATGGGCCCATCCAGTATTCAAAGCAATGTATCATTTGCTTCACCACTTTAAAATGTTCCCTCGCTTCGTCTTCATTATACCGCAGCACCCAGAAGTCAAGATCCAGTTTACCCTTTTCTCCCATCAATGTATCGTGCCGGTGTACATAGTCACCCATGTAAAATGTTACATCATAATTATTAATAGGGCTTTTTACCTCCCAACGCCAATATGGCTCAACATTGCCTGTCTCCCCTTCTTTAGGCATTCTTTGAGTAAGGTCTCTGCCATTGCTTACTATCTCCACGTTGTCTTTAAGAAACGCCCCACGATTTTTCTCGTGCGCCTTTAGGGCTAACGAAATGGTCATGCCACTATCCGGCTCATCCCACTGCGCATCTTTGCAGGGCCACCATACGCTAGCCCCTACCCCCTGGCAACTTACCGCTACCCATGGCTTGCCACTTTTATCATGAGACCAGCTGAAACCGCCGTCCCATGGTGGATTGATCGCTTGCCGGGGAGCACCTTTGTAGAAAACGGTAATTTCATATACGCTTCCCTTTTGCCATTTTCTTTTAAAACCATAGTTTATCCAAATCACATTTTCCACTTTCAGGAATTCCAATTGCTCAAAATTTCCTGCCTTACCATCACCTATCCCAACATTCACTACCGAAAGCGGTTCCTGTAAATCGATCTGCATGCTGTCGCAAATATTATCGCCAATAACAAAGCGTATAATATTCCGGCCTGAAATTTCTTTTGTTGCTGTGTCTATGGTTACACTAAGGTCATAATGCACCACATCCCACCAGGCTCTGCCGCGGCCATTGCTGCCCCGCAGTGTATCAGCGTGCGTAAAAGCAAATGTGGTATTTGCCGGAAGCAAATACCACATAAACATTGTTATATAAAATACTTTTTTCATTACGGCTTTTGAAAGTCAACCAACTCCACATCAAACAGTAAAACTGAATTGGCAGGTATAGGGCCTCGCGCCTGTGCGCCATAGGCAATAGCCGATGGTATAAACAAAGTAGCTTTAGCACCTTTGTTCAGTAATGCTATACCTTCATCCCAACCTTTTATTACCATTCCCTGGCCCAAATTGAAGTTGAAAGGCTCAGGCCTGTCCATATTGCCATCAAATTTTTTACCATCCATGAAGGTGCCATTGTACTTCACGCTCACCTTATCGCCGGTTTTTGGCTTGTCGCCTGTACCCGGCTTAGTTATTACATAATAAAGACCAGAGGCGGTTTTTGAGGCTTTAATTTTATTCTTTGCCAGGTAATCTTTTATCTGCTTGTCTTCCGCAAGGCCTTGTGCAGCTCCTGCTTTCAGCTTGTCTTTTTCAAGATCAGCCTTGGTTGATACTTTCAATATCTCCACATCAAAAACGAGTATTGAGTTAGAAGGTATCTGGGGGCTTTTATCCTGGCTGCCGTAAGCGAGCATAGAAGGTATGTAGAGTGTGGCCTTGGTACCGCCTTTCAATAAAGCCAACCCTTCTTCCCAGCCTTTAATAACGCCACCGGTACCCAGTGTAACAGGGAATGGTTCTACGTGATGAAATTCAGGATCAGTATTTGAGTCAAAAGCTTTATCGCTGCCCAGCAGTTTGCCGGTATAGTTAACACTTACCACTTCTCCGGCTTTAGGCTTTGCGCCTTTACCTTCCTTAGCTATGGTGTAATACAGGCCAGTAGAAGTTCTTTTTGCAACTATTTTCTTTTCTTTGAAATAGTCAGCCAAGGCTTTCTCATCCAGTATCATTTGTATCTGGGCCCGCTGTGCAGCGTCCTTCTTAAATTCATCATCTGTCATTACAGAAACCAGGGTTACCTGGTAATTCAGCCAGTCGCCGTTCTTCATACCAGGCATCAGTTGCTTGCCCTGCTTGCTTATAGTATCAACCGGCAGCCTCATTACAGCACTGTCGCCCGCAACCAGTTCCCGGAAACCCTCAATCGGGTCACCTTTGAAATTGGCAACCTGTACTTGGAAGGGCACAGGTTTGTTGTTATTCATTTTACGGGAGTCAAACATGGTGCTGTCATTGATCATCACATGTATATGCATCTCTATATGGTCTCCCATACCCGGATGGGCGGTACCTGTACCATGGCTCATTATTTTATATTCAAGGCCGCTGGGCAGGCGTGTAAAACCATCAGCCAGCTTAACAGAGGGGGCCGGGGCCTGAACAATGCTACCGGGGCCGTTGCTGGGCATCAATTGGTTTTGGGCTAAAGACGAAAAGCCAGTTAATGTACCCAGGGCAACTAAAACAGGGGCAAGAGTTAACCTTTTCATTATTAAATAATTTATAGTTTGCATTGTTATGTAAAACCCCACATCACCTTTAGCTCATTATAAGCCGCAGGTGATGTGGGAAAAACTCTTATAAGGGATATTCCCCTTTATTTAATTATTTTGACTTTGATTTGCCTTTAGCAGCATCAGGGCTCATTGCCTGAGCGTTCATTGCTTGTGGATTTGGGCCTGAATCACCGCCGGCTGCAGCTACTTCAACTACTTCAACATCAAATATCAGTATAGAATTTGGTGGCACAAGCGGGCCTGCCGGGCGATCACCGTAAGCTAAAGAAGATATGATATAGAAAGTGGCTTTAGAGCCTTTCTTCAACATCATAACACCTTCATCCCAACCTGGAATAACCTGGTGTGCGCCAACCGGGAATTTAAATAATTCTTTATGGTGGAAAGCAGAGTCAAGATTAGAGTCGAATGTAGTACCATCAAGCAACTTGCCTGTGTAGTTCATAGCCACCATTTGGCCAGCTGCAATTTTCTCTCCTGTACCTTCTTTCTGCATCACGTAGTACAATCCTGAACTAGTTTTTTCAGCCTTTATATTATTTTTCGCGAAATAATCCTGTAGTAATTTGTCATCGCCCTGCGCCTGCTGAGCCGTTTTCTGCTGCACTTCTTTATCAGCGTCTGCTTTTGATTTTACAGAAACCATGTTAACAGTCAAAGTAACATAGTTACCCGCCTTAAGCCATGAAGGTAAACCCTGCTTCTGCTCTGCCGGTATATTTTTCAGCATAGTATCGCAAGAGATTCTTACAACAGCACTGTCACCTGCAGATAACATAGGGAAAACAGACTGCCACTGGGCGCTTTCCTTCGTTTCCTGTACCGGAATAGTAATTGGCTTACCGTTATTGTCTTTCCTTGAGTTACCTAACTCAACCGTATCGCGCTTGCCGCCTGCGCCTGCTGTATCAGTAAAGGCGTGTATGTGAAGCTCAATTACATCGCCAACAGATGCCGTCTTGCCTTCAACATCTTTAACAATTTTGTACTCAATACCTTTTGTTTTCTTAAACTGCGCTTCCTGTTTGCAACTTGTGCTGGACAAAATTGCTGCGCTAAGCATTGCTACCGGTAAAATCCTTTTTATCATGTTTGTTTTTATTGGGGGTGAATATCCGACAAAATTTTCTTAAAATTTGCAATTGTTTCCTTAAAACTTGTTTTTGACCGGCCACCGGACGCATTAAAGTGCCCGCCGCCCTCAAAATAGCTTCTGGAGAAGGCGCTCACATCAAAATCTCCCTTACTTCTGAAAGACAGTTTTACTTCGTCATTGCGCTCAGTAATTAATGTAGCGAACCTTATATTCTTAATACTGAGGGGGTAGTTAACCACACCTTCACTATCGCCGCTCTGCACGTTAAAAGTGCCCATGTCCTTTTTTGATAAGGTAATGAGTGCCGAATGATATTTGCTGAATACTTCCATTTTCTCGGTAAGTACATAACCAAGGAAGCGCATCCTGTTCTCCCCCCATGAGTCATATATATGCTCATGTATTTTAGAATGCTGCAGGCCATGATTCATCAGGTTGGCAATCATGCTGTGCACGCTGGCACTTGTTACCGGGAACCTGAAGGAGCCGGTATCAGTCATTACGCCGGTATACAGGCATTCAGCAATATCAGTATCAATCAGGTCATTATCATTACACAGGTTTATAAAATCATAAACCATTTCACACGTACTGCTTTTGGCAGGTATGCTCATGCCATAGTCCCAGTAAGGTTTCGGGAAAAGGTGGTGGTCTATTAATATTTTAGGTTGGGTGGCGGCGTCCAGGTGTGTTTCCAGGTGCTTGGTGCGGCTGTTGTCATTAAAATCAAGGCAAAAAATAATTTCAGCCTCTTTCAGCGCGAGCAATGCTTCTTTGGGCTGGGCCTCATAATTGAGCATTTTATTTACTCCCGGTATCCATTCTAAAAATTCCGGAATTTCACCCGGCGAGACCGGAGTTACCCAATGACCCTTCTTTATTAAATAATGGTATAAGCCCAGCATACTGCCTATTGCATCGCCATCCGGTTTGTGGTGGGTGGTGATGAATATTTTTTTAGGCGACTGCAATAATGGAAAAGCGTCTTGTATGGAGCGCATTATTTAAAATAAATGGTAAAAACTAAGGCCATACTTTTACGAATGGCATTAAAAAAGAGTGCGAAAGTAACTAAAATAATTATACAAAGCATAGGAGTAACATTAAAACCAATTCTATTTAACAATTTTTTGTGGCATCTGTCGCTACAGGTCTGGCACTTTTGCGCGCAATAATGGCGACTATGTTAAATAATGCGACATAAATTGAGCTGAGTTTTGTAATATTCAGTGCAATCCAATAACTTTGCACCCAAAATAACAATAATTATTTAAAATAATATGTCGGGACAGCTTAAAGAGGTTCGCAGCAGGATAAAGTCAGTAACATCAACTCAGCAGATAACCAAGGCGATGAAAATGGTGAGCGCGGCAAAACTGCGCCGTGCGCAGGATGCCATTATACAGATGCGGCCATATTCTAAAAAACTCCAGGAAATGCTGAGTAATATAGTGAGCAGCGTGTCTTCAGATGTGAGCATGCCTCTTGCTGATGTACGTGCGCCCGAGCGTATATTAATGATACCTATTACCAGTGACCGCGGTCTTTGCGGCGGCTACAATGCCAATGTTATTAAGCTTACCCGCGAAGCGATACTTACCAACTATTCAGAACAGCAGAAAAAAGGCAATGTAACTATACTGCCGATAGGTAAAAAAGGTTACGAATACTTTCTGCGCTATGGTTACAAAGTGAACAGCGACTACTGGACTATATTCTCTGATCTTTCTTTTGATAATGTACGCAACGCAGCGGTATATGCTCAAAACGCTTTTTTGAATAAAGAATATGACCGTGTAGAGCTCGTTTACAGCCAGTTCAGGAACGCCGCCACCCAGGTATTTATAGTTGAGCCTTACCTGCCTATACCAAGGGTGGAGCAGGTAAAAGGTGGAAAAAACGTAGATTTCATTTTTGAGCCATCAATGGCAGAACTGCTGATGGAGCTAATGCCTAAAATATTAAACACCCAGGTATATAAGGCGGTGCTTGATGCGAATGCATCAGAACACGGAGCCAGGATGACAGCGATGGATAAGGCCAGTGAAAACGCCAATGAAATGCTTAAATCATTGAAAATAAGCTACAACCGTGCACGCCAGGCTGCCATCACCACCGAGCTTACTGAGATAGTAAGTGGTGCGGCTGCATTACAAGGTTAAAAAAATAATTGCAAATTTATTGTATAACCTTCGCTTCAGGCGAAGGTTTTTTTATGCTTTGGCAGGACGAAATTTATTTTTTCCCTATCCGCTTCATCATTTCATCCTGCAGGAACAGCTGATAACGATAGGCCGACGATGCTTCCAGCTCCTGTGCAATAGCTTCTATATCCTTATCCTTGCCCTGCGGGTCATAATCTTTTGCGAGATTATTATTGAAGAATACGCCAACAGACTGCCACATAATAGCCGAAAAGCCGCCCTTTAATTCTTTGATCACATGGTAGCAATTATCACCGGTCTGCCGGTTAATGAGCTTGATGAGCACATGGCCCTGATCAATAGATAAATTCTTTAGCGGTTGTTTGAAACAAGCGTCGAGTTGTTTATCCACTCCTTTCAAGTAGTGTTTCCGCTCACGCCTGTCTTCCATTTTCGCCATATCGTCATGCACTTTTTTGAAGATAGTGCCCGCCGTGAGCGCATAAGAATACGTGGCGTAAACCTGGGAGCGCAAGATATTCATCCTCTTTATATCTTCACTGTTCATCCCCTTACCCATGCGGGTAAATTCTTCAAGAAATACGTACGGGTAGTAACTCCCCTCCACCTCTATGCCGCCAAGCCTTATGGTGTCGTTGCCTGACTGTTGGGCCAACGCTGGCCACGCCATCAACACCGGTAGCAGAAAAAGCAGTACAATATGGAGTTTTGCGGTGCGCATCTATAACAAATATACAAAAATCATTCCGCTTTTTCAAGTTTTTGGCAGGTGTCATTTTTGCGGGCGAGTGGTAGCATATGTTTAAATCTTGGCGGTTTTGAATGCACAATATCGGTATCTTGAAACAGGTAACAATTAGGGTTCAGGATAGGAAGTATACTTTTTTCAATGAATTAATGAACAAACGTGATTTCGTAAAATGAATTTTAAAAAATATAAATACCCATGAAATAAAAAGCTCAATGGTATAAAGCAATGCGGTTAAAAGAAGTAAAGCTCGCGACGGAAGGGAAACTAATTCCCGGGCTTTTAAATGAAATTTTAAACCAATTCCTCTAATAGTTGAGCGTCAATCAACTGTTAATTTTTCAGTGACCGTAATGTGGTACGCTATTTGTTGTACACTATAAAAGTATTTTTGCGGAGTTTTATGAAAAATTCAATATTTGTTGTGTTTTTTCTGGCAGCTTGGTGTACATCTTGTAAAAAGCAGGAAACGCAGCGGGCACCTACAAAACAGGAAATAAAACAGAAAGTAGATTCTATACTTACTGTAAAGACCCTTGAAGTAGAAACAGCCGGAAAGACCGACCTGAAGCACCGCCTGAGAATTGAAGTAAAGGTAAAGGCTGATTCAATTGTGAATGCGCACCTGGCGGCAAAAGCCCACCCGAAGGATTCGGTGAAGGAAAAGTTGAATAAATAAATTATATGAACCCTGTACCCAGTAACCGACCGGTAATATATTTTGATGGGGTATGCAATCTTTGCGACGGCACGGTACAGTTTATTATTAAGCACGATAAAAAAAAGCAGTTCCTTTTTGCGCCGCTGCAGTCAGCCGCGGGTGCGGTGGCGTTGGCCGCCATAAAACAACAGGGGGTTAAAGGCGAAAGCGTTATCCTTTATTATAAAAATAGGTATTATACGAAGTCAGCAGCTGCATTGCATACATTTAAATTGCTGGGTGGCTTGTGGGCAATATTTTTTACCGCTATAGTTATACCACCCTTTATCCGCAATGCCGTATATGGTTTTATATCTCGCAACCGCTATAAATGGTTTGGCAAGAAAGATGCGTGTATGCTGCCTACTCCTGAGCTGAAATCCCGCTTTATTTCCTGATTCTTTTACCGGCGTATTGCATAGATCAGTTCATCATCATAACTACCATTTTTAAAAATGGCCTGCGGTATTGTGGCTTCCAACTTAAAGCCGTTTTTCTCCAATACTTTTTGCGATGCCAGGTTGGCGCCGAACGGCCTCGCATAGATTCGGGCAATATCGAAAGTTCTGAAAGCGTATGCTGTCATTTCCTCTATGGCGCGGGTTGTGATTCCCCTGCCCCAGTGGGCCTCCCCGAGCCAGTAACCCAGTTCCGCGTTTTTGCGCATAATGTCGTCTTGCGGAAATATACCTATGCCACCTACAGCCAGACCATCAACGTCCATAGCAAAAATATTCACAGGGTCCCTTAGGGAAGCCATTTGCAGGAAGGCTTCGCCGTGTTCACGGGTATACGGATACGGAAACTTGTCTGTCATAAACCTCGCGATATTAAAATTATCGGCATTTTTAACAAGGCTATCGAGGTCATTGGGCTGCCACGGTCTTAATTTGAGATTCATGGTTAAATGTTACTGTAAAGCTAAAACAAAACATTAAAACCAGGCGACTAATACAAATCAAGACCCAGTGTAAGACCAAGGCAGGGCTTTCCCTGATATATCCACACGGAATGATTGCGATCAAGCAGGTAGTCAAAACCAAATGAGAGACCGAATGTAAGCTTGTCCAGCGCAATGTTAGTTGAGATGCCGCTGGCAAGGGCTACCCCCTCATATTCATACCCAAGCAATGAATCACGCACAACCCAGGAAGTGATAAGTGTACTACCAAGCCCCGCATACAAACCTATATTATAGCCCAGGTGCTTTGTGGTTTGCTTGTACTTATTAAGCGGGGTGCGCCTGTAGCTCAGCTTATATTCATCAATGCGGTAGCCAAGAAAGACAGCACCGTTAATGGAAGATATGAGCTGATTAGGAATGTCATAGGTTGCCGGGCGAAATTTTAAGGGAATTGTAATAATGTCAACGTCAAACGATGGCTTGTAAAAAACATGTTCTACTTTGTTGTCTTTGAGCCTCTTTTGCATTGTGGTATAGGTTACCCTGTCTTTACCAAGTATAGCGGTTGAGTCCGGGTACTCCTTTACCCCAAACACCGCTATGGTATCCTCATCAATATGCAAGACATATACATTATCTCCGCCAAATTTGTTTTTGGAATAGATGCCATCATTAAAGTTATATTTAGCGTTTTGCTTTAACACGAAACAGCCGGCAAACAAGATGCAGCACAGCGGGAGTAAAACAAAAGCGATAAAATGCCTGAATATCATGCTATTAGTGTACTGACCTGCGTATTAATATTATCATGCCAGATGGCGAAGATACTTATTTGCCAATATCTCATAACGAGCCGCTTCGAATGGCTTTTAAACCAAAGAATAAAAGCTATTTGTAAAAATTGAATTCAAAATATTGAATTTCAAATGAGTTAAGTTAATTTTGATGAAAACGATAAAAAAAGGTAAGAATGTTACAAGGCAAACTAATAACCATGGATGAATTTACCATCCAGGAAACGAGGAAATTCCCACAGGCTACAGGTGAGCTGTCGTCACTGCTCCGGGATATAGCGCTGGCAGGCAAGGTAATTAACAAACAAGTACGCAAGGCCGGCCTCTCTGATATATTGGGCACACAAGGTGCTACCAATGTGCAGGGCGAAGAGCAGATGAAACTGGATGTACTTGCTGACCAGACACTCATTCATATACTTAAAAACAGCAATGATTGCGCAGGGATAGCTTCAGAAGAAAATGATAACCATGTTTGCTACGAAGATACCTTTTCTGCTAATTCAAAATATGTTGTCCTGTTTGATCCTTTAGACGGCTCTTCCAATATCGACGTTAACGCTTCTATAGGTACTATCTTTTCCATTTACCGCAGGGTGAGCGAATTGGGTAAAACCTGTGTTGAAGCTGACTTTTTACAACCGGGGAATAAACTGATGGCCGCGGGTTATATTATCTATGGCTCCAGTACTATGTTGGTGTATGCGACCAAACTGGGTGTAAACGGCTTCACACTTGAGCCATCAATAGGTGAATTCTGCCTCTCTCACCCTAACATAAAATGCCCTGAAATGGGTAAAATATACTCCCTTAACCAGGGCAATACCAACAGATTCAGCGAAGGCATGAAAGCTTACCTGGACTATTGCATGGAAAACAACAAAGAAGAAGGCCGCCCTTACAGCCACCGGTATATCGGGTCTATGGTGGGTGACCTGCACCGCACTTTGATCAAGGGTGGTATCTTCATGTATCCCGCTGACAAAAAATCGGTGAAAGGAAAACTTCGCCTGCAATATGAGTGTAACCCGATGGCATTTATAGTTGAGGCCGCCGGTGGCGTAGCGTCAACCGGATATTGCGATATTTTAGATGTTGTTCCAACTGAGTTGCACCAGCGGGTACCTATATATATTGGCTCTAAGAAAATGATAGAAAAAGCACTTGAATTTGTTAAAGAAAAAGAAGCAGTAGCTTAATTTTATAGATTCCCAATACAGGTAACAGCCGTGCCATGCATGGCTGTTACTTTTTTATCAATCCCTGCCCCGCTATAGTTCCGGATGCTCTAATTTTGCCTTTTTTAAAAAACCTACAACTACTCCACTCATGTCTTTTCAACCATTACTCGCATTTGAATCTTTAGAACAGCAGGCTAGTTATCAAAATAAAGAATTAGTAAAAGCCTTAAAATATCTTCAGGAGCGGTCGCCGTTTTACAAAAAGCTTTTTACAGCTAATGATATAGACGTAGCTACCATACAAACCGTTGCTGAATTGCATAGGCTGCCTACTACCTCAAAAAGCGATATGCAGGAGCATAACATGGAATTTTTATGCGTGCCTGCCAGTGATGTGAAGGAATACACCGCCACATCAGGCACCATGGGCCAGCCTGTATATATAGCACTGACCGAAAACGACCTGAACCGACTTACCTATAATGAAGAGCAATCTTTCCGCTGCGCTGACGGCAGCGATAAAAATATATATCAGCTGATGCTCACGCTTGACAGGCAGTTTATGGCGGGTATGGCCTACTACATGGGCATCAGGCAACTGGGCGGTACGGTCATCCGTTCCGGCCCGGGATTGCCTTCCATGCAGTTGCATACAATAGAGCAGCTACAGCCTGATTCGCTCGTGGCAGTTCCCTCTTTTTTATTAAAACTTACCGAATACGCCAGGGAAAAAAAAATAAAACTCAGCGATATGCCGGTTCAAAAAGCGATATGTATTGGCGAAAATATACGTCAGGCTGACTTTGAGCTAAATGCGCTTGGCAATAAAATTATGGAGGACTGGCCGATAAAACTCTACAGTACCTACGCGTCCACCGAAATGCAGACCGCATTCACAGAATGCGGCCACGGACGTGGCGGCCACCAACAGCCTGACCTTATAATAATAGAAATACTCAATGAGCAGGGAGACGTGTTACCAGATGGCGCTTATGGCGAACTTGTTATTACGACGCTGGGCGTGGAAGCCATGCCGCTGCTTCGTTACCGCACCGGTGACATTTGCGCGGCTTACAGTGAGCCTTGCGCCTGCGGCCGCAAAACCCGAAGGCTTAGCCCAATAGTTGGTCGAAGCCAGCAGATGATTAAGTATAAGGGTACTACACTTTACCCGCCGGCAATATTTAATATACTGAATGAAATAGCCTTTATAAAAGAATATGTAGTAGAGGTATATACCAACAACCTGGAAACAGATGAAATAAGGCTGCATATAAATACTCCCCTGCCTGTTGATGAATGCGAGACCCGGCTGAAACCCTTATTGCAATCTAAGTTGAGGGTGATACCAGCACTGCAATTCCATTCGGCGGCAAAAATGCAGGAGATGCAATTCCCTACCGGTAGTCGTAAACAGGTTAAATTTATTGATAACAGGAAAATGAGCCTTTAACGCAGTGGCACTAAAGTGATGCAAGCTTGTTTACGGTGGCCCAGTTTCGGGCGGTAGATTGTAACGCGAGCTTTTTTTCTATGTAGCTATTTGAAAGTTTGGTGTTACCGTAGGCCGGGGTTATCAGGTATAATTCCCTGTCAATAACCGTAAAATCTTCGCCGCCCACCAAAACGCTTTTCATTGGCGGTATTTTTTCGGGCTCAGGCAATGCTGATAAAAAACAAACATATACTTTAAGATTTTCATCAGTAACCGATTCGGAATATGGGTTTGCCGCAATTACCTTTTCAATTTCAGCCTGTTTCCTCACAATCGTTGTTACATGGAAGCCAAGGCTCTCTTTGAGCATGCTTTCTATTCGCTGCGTTAGGCAGCCTGTTTCTTCTTCCGCTGCATCAAAGAAGACATTGCCGCTTTGAATATAGGTTGCCACATTACTGAAATCATTAGCCGTGAACAGCGTTTTCAATGCATCCATTTTCACGCTTTTTTGACCTGCCACATTTATACCCCGCAACAGGGCAACATATCTTGTCATAATCTATTGTTTAAAATGAAACAAATAGTACTTTTCCATCAGAATGCCCCGGCTTGTGCCGGGGCATTCCTCATTTTTTTACTCCATTGCAAGAAAATTTATACCATCTCTCCTCTCAGCGTTGCTGATGTGGCACTGAAAATAGTTACATGTACATAGTCGCCTTTTTTTAATGGCAGGCCACCTTTAGGAAACACCACCATTTTATTCTGCGAATTTCGGCCGCACCAATCCATGTCGCTTCGTTTACTGTCGCCCTCTATCAGCACTTCGAAAGTTTTGCCGATATCAGCCGTATAACTTTCTCGGGAATGTCCATTTTGCAGGTTGATGATTTCTGTAAGCCTGCGCTTTTTGTCTTCTTCGCTTACATCATCAGCAAACCTGCGTGCGGCTAATGTACCGGGGCGCTCACTGTAAGAAAACATATACGCCATATCAAAACGGCACAACTCCATGAGCGACAAAGTATCCTGGTGTTCTTCTTCGGTTTCAGAGCAGAAACCTGATATCACATCGGTACTTAGGCCGCAGTCAGGAATGATGGACCTGATGCGCTGAACCTTGTGCAGATACCACTCCCGTGTATAGGTGCGGTTCATGTGCTGTAGTATGCGTGTGTTTCCGCTTTGTACCGGCAAATGAATATAGTTGCAGATGTTATTATACTTAGCCATAGTATGCAGCACATCATCTGTAATATCTTTAGGGTGAGATGTACTGAACCTGATACGCAACAGTGGTGATACTAAAGCCACCTGCTCCAGCAGCGGACCGAAAGTAACCGTTACGCCATCAGCGTTGGTATAGTCATAGCTGTCCACATTCTGACCAAGCAGGGTTACCTCGCGGTACCCTTCTTCAAAAAGGTTCCGGCATTCGTTGATGATACTTTCCGCATTGCGGCTGCGTTCGCGGCCCCTGGTGAAAGGCACCACACAAAAAGTACACATGTTATTACAGCCCCGCATAATACTCACAAACGCAGAAACTCCGTTGCCATCAAGGCGCACGGGAGAAATATCAGCATAGGTTTCCTCACGGCTCAGCAACACATTAACGCTCTTCTGGCCGCTTTCAGTTTCGGCTATGAGTGATGGCAGGCTGCGGTAAGCATCCGGACCTACTACCAGGTCAACAAGCTTTTCCTCTTCCAGAAACTTCGCCTTTAGCCGCTCCGCCATACAACCCAGCACGCCAATGAGCATACCCGGGCTGTTCTCCTTTACTTTCCTGAATGCCTGAAGGCGGTTGCGGACTGTCTGCTCCGCCTTCTCGCGGATAGAGCAGGTGTTCAGCAATACAAGATCAGCCTCTTCCCAGTTGCGGGTGGGGCCAAAACCTTCGGTATGTAATATGGAGGCTACAATTTCGCTGTCGCTGAAATTCATCTGGCAGCCATAGCTTTCAATATAAAATTTCTTTTTGAATATATTAGGATCATTCGTAAAGGGTGCATAAGCTTCCCCCTGCCGCAACTCATCTACCACTTTATGCAGTGTTTCTGTCATAGTATTTTTTTATCAGGGCAAAGTTAGGTTATTAATAATATAAAAGAGGGATTCGGGAATAGCATTACGCCTACACCTTAAAAGCGTGGGACAACTACCTGTGCGCGAGGTGTGGCACACTTTAGCAACGTGGCACACCTAATAGCCCTGCACAAAACGAAAAAACCATCAAAAACACCATAATAACCAACTTATCACCTAAACACTTATCTTAGCCCTTGAAGAATTAACAATAACTCATGGGATTATTTACAAAAAAACCAATAGGCCAGCTTCTTACCGACTCTTCCGATGGAGAACATAGCCTGAAAAGAACGCTTAGCGCTACCAATCTTGTGGCGCTGGGCATAGGCGCTATCATTGGTGCCGGCCTGTTCGTGCGCACCGCGGCGGCGGCGGCCAATAACGCGGGCCCCTCAGTAACCATAGGGTTTATAGTGGCGGCTATCGGCTGCGCGCTGGCGGGTCTTTGTTACGCTGAATTCGCGTCTATGATACCGATAGCGGGCAGTGCATACACCTACTCTTACGCCACCATGGGTGAACTTGTAGCTTGGATAATAGGCTGGGATCTGGTGCTGGAGTATGCCGTGGGAGCGGCCACCGTTGGCATAGCATGGAGTGAATACCTGAATAAACTATTGGAGATGTTCGGGATGCGGGTGCCATATGAATGGTCACACTCCCCGTTTGAATCGGCCACCGATGCCGCAGGCATGGCGCACCACGGCATGATGAATATCCCGGCCCTGTTTATTATATTCATGATTACGCTTCTTTTAATCAGGGGAACCAAAGAATCAGCTGTGGTAAATGGCATTATAGTTATTTCAAAAGTCTCTATAGTTGTGCTGTTTATAGTACTCGGCTGGGGATATATGAACCCGGTTAACCACGCTAAGTACATACCTGATGCTACTATATATACTGATCTGCAGGGCGTGGCGCATAACTATGGGGGCATATGGGGCATATTAGGTGCTGCGGGGGTAGTGTTTTTCGCTTTTATAGGTTTTGACGCGGTATCAACCGCCGCCCAGGAGGCAAAAAACCCTAAAAAAGATATGCCGATAGGCATATTGGGGTCACTGGCGGTGTGCACAGTACTCTATATACTGTTCGCACATGTGCTTACCGGGGTGGCTGATGTCAATGACTTCCGCACAGTAGGTAAAGAGGCATCAGTAGCGTATGCAATCAATACGTATATGGCAGGCTATACCTGGCTCGCCAACATGGTAACAGTAGCCATACTGTTTGGTTTCAGCTCGGTAATATTAGTGATGCTTATGGGTCAGAGCCGCGTGTTTTACTCCATGAGCAGGGATGGGTTAGTACCTAAATTATTCTCTGACCTCCATCCTAAATTCCACACCCCTTACAAATCTAACTGGATCTTCCTCGTATTGGTTGGTGGCTTCGCTGCATTTGTGCCGGGAGATATTGTAGGTGATATGACAAGTATCGGCACATTGTTCGCCTTCATACTGGTTTGCGCAGGGGTAATGATACTGCGTGTCACAAACCCTGAGATACAGCGCCAGTTTAAAGTACCCGCTGTAAACATAGTTGCGCCGCTAGGGATAGTAGTGTGTGGGGCTATGGTAGCCGGCCTGGGCTGGACCAACTGGACGCGTCTTGGTGTATGGCTGGCAATAGGCCTTGTCATTTACTTCCTGTACAGCAAAAAGAACAGCAAGCTAAAAACAGATTAATCTGCTTCTATCTAATAAAAAAGGCCGCCTCAAACGAAAATCTGAGGCGGCCTTTGAATATATATGTGTGCGATGCGCGCGTGTATTCTAAATCCTTATTTAACCATTTTATCCTGCATACCTTTCACCATATCCAGGTGTGAGCGCAGCTTAGGAAGCACGTCCGTAATAATTTTTTGCAATTCAGCATCTTTTACATCTTTATTTGCACCTTCAAACATATCTATCACATCTTTATGCGCACTTACCATGTGGTCAACCCAAGCCTTATCCCACTCAGCGCCCTTAGTATTTTTGTTGAGATCGCCCATTATTTCATCGCCCTTGCCTTCATCACTTGCGGGAAGCGTGTATCCTTTTTTTGATGAATAGGCCATTAAAGTTTCCCCAATCATTTTATGGTCGGCCATCATCATTTTGGCGTGGCCTTTCAACTCTTTGTTGCTGCTGTTGTCAAGACCAGCCTGGAACACCTTCATTTCAGCCATATTGGTGCGAGCCGCTTTAACCACGAAATTTGAATCCTGATTGCCGTTAACAGCGTCTTTTACTTCGCTCATCGCATTATCGGCTTTCTGTTCCATTGTAGTTGTCGCTGAGTCAACCCGGTTCTCAGTTTTGTTGGTATTAGAGTTGCCGCAAGATGCGAACGCCAGTGTACCTACAACCATCATTGCCTGAAGCGTTAGTGTTTTTTTCATATTTAACCGTTTAAGGTCTTTACATAGAAAAACTATGCCACGCCTGCCCACCGGCAACTTTTGCTTGCATAAGGCCGTCTACGAAAGCGCCCTACCTAAAATCTGCAATACGTTCCCGCTTTTACATCCGCAGGATACCGCCATTTTGGGGAAAATTTTCCTTTTAGCCATTTTTTGCCGTAGGTTTGTTCAATAAACTTGCCTGTATGTCGTCCCGTTTGAAGTCCTTCGTTATTTTCCTAGCTTCAGTCACTGTGCCCGCTATTGTATGCGGACAAAAAAAAGCGGCAAAGAAAACCGCAGGAAGCGTAAGGGCAGATATTACCTACCTGGCCAGCGACGAACTGGCCGGCAGGCGAACAGGCACGGAAGGCGAAAGAAAAGCCGCAGACTATATTGAAGCGAGGTACAAAAAATTAAAAATCGCTCCTTATAATGGTAACTACCGTTACCCGTTTCACTTTACCTATGGCAGGGAAATAGCCGCCACTACCCGTATAAGCGTCAATAATAAGCCCTTATTGATGGAAACTGATGCATTCCCACTACCCTTCAGCGCTACAAAGCACGTTACAAGTGACGTGCTACCTGATGTAACCGAGCAGGGAAATATATGGATGATGCCTTTGTTTACTGATGCGGAGCAGGCTAAAGACCCCCACTTTGAAGCGGAAAAACACATGTATGAAAAAGCCAAAGAAGCGAAAAACGGTGGCGCTTCAGGGATATTATTTTATGACAACTACGGCAGTACTTACGAACCTGAATTCAGCAGACATTCAGAGTATGATCCGCTTGAACTTCCGGTAGCCTACCTGAAAAACAGCGCATGGAAAAAATATGTGCAGGAAAATAAGCTGAAAGGAGGCGTACCTGTAGACATGGATATTGCCATTAATAAATCAGAGCGGACAGGTAATAACTTAGCTGCTTATATTGATAACAAAGCTCCCTATACCGTTATTATAGGGGCGCATTATGATCATTTGGGTTTTGGTGAAGATGGCAACAGCCTTCACGCCAACGCGGTTAAACAACACCAGATACATCATGGCGCTGATGATAACGCCAGCGGCACGGCAGCCCTTATGGAAGTAGCCAAATGGGTAAAAAACCATAAAATGCGACATTATAATTACCTTTTCCTTCATTTTTCCGGGGAAGAACTTGGGCTTTTTGGCTCAAAAGCATTTATAAAAGATCAGAAAATTGACAGTAGCCACACTGCCTACATGCTCAATATGGATATGGTTGGCAGGTTGAATGACAGCACCAGAGCCCTCACCGTCGGCGGTGTGGGTACTTCTCCGGAATGGGGAGAAGTAGTGAATATGGGTAAAGAAAAATTCAAAATCGTTATTGACAGTACCGGCTCGGGCCCGTCAGACCATACCAGTTTTTACTATGCAGGCATACCTGTTTTATTTTTGTTCACCGGCACACATAAAGATTATCACAAACCAACTGATATTGCCGCAAACATCAACTATCCCGGTGAAGTGGACGTAATAAACTATACCGAGCAGATTATAGCGAGGATGGACAAGCTGAACAAAAAGCCGGTTTATACGGTAACCAAACAAAGCGCGATCGGCAAAACCAGGTTTAAAGTGACACTTGGCATAATGCCTGACTACACCTACCAAGAGGGTGGCGTGAGAGCTGATGGCGTAACAGATGGCAGGCCCGCCGCTAAGGCCGGAATAAAAGCCGGTGATGTGATTGTGCAACTTGGCGACTACCAAGTTAGCAGTATGCAAAGCTATATGGAAGCGCTCGGGAAGTTTACCCCGGGAGACAATACCACTGTAAAAATAAAAAGGGATGGAAAGGAAATGAGCCTGCCGCTTGAATTTTCACCCGCTAAGAAGTAGGCTCAAAACGGTGCAATACAAAAAACCGGTTAAACAACTTTCCGGTGAGTAAACCGGAGGTGACACCAATAAGCCCGCCAACAGTAACATCAAGCGGGTAATGCACGCCGACGTATACCTGTGAATAAGATACCACAGCAGCCCAAACAATAGCAGCAGGCCATACCCAGCCATACCTGCCACCAAGGGTAACAGCAGCAAAAATGCCTATGGAAAAATGATTGGCGGCATGGGAGGAGGGGAAACCGTACAAGCCCCCACAAGGCACCATTAAATGAATGACTGAACTAAGCGCAGGATTGTTGCACGGGCGAAGGCGGTGAAAATATGGTTTTAACAGACCGGCGCTTAACTGGTCTGATATGATAAACGCTATAAGAAAACCAAGACACCACAGCCAACCTTTTTTTCGGTATTCAAAAGGCATGTATAGCAGAAGAAAAAAATATAATGGCACCCAGAACCACTGATTGCGCATAAACGGCAACACCAGGTCAAATACCGGATTGCGCCACAAATAATTAACATAGTACCACGCTACCTGGTCATAATATAATAGTTTATCAATAATTTCGGTCGTCATTATTGTTTAGTGAAGACCATTATTAGCCTAGGTGATGTTATTTCGTTGAATGGCTGAAGCTGGTAGTCACCAAATGTATGCGCAAGAGCCATCCCGGCCTCGGTAAACATACATTCAAATTCGGCAAGTGTAAATGTAGCTACTGTTTCGGTAAAAGATTTCTTTATGCCAGATTCATCAATAAAACTTATATTTTTTATTATGTAATTGTGCTCTACGTGCTTGCTGATCTGAAACTCAGTTTCACCCACAGTTATTGTGGCTTCGGGTACAAGGCGGGGCAACACATAACCTGTGTTGAGGTAATCTACAACGAGAGTACCGCCGGCTTTGAGCGAAGCAGCGAAAGACTTTGCAGCCAGTTTATGATCGCGCTTATGTTTAAAATAGCCAAAACTGGTAAAGAAATTAAACGCAAAGTCAAAGTAATTGATGTAAAAAGGAAAGCGCATATCCTGCACAAAAAACTGAAGATGCTCACTTTCATGGGCTGTTGCTCTGGCTATACTGGCCGCAGATATATCAATGCCGGTTACATCAAAACCATCTTGGGCAAGTTGGGTGGCAAACCGCCCGTCTCCGCAGGCAATATCCAGCATTTTACTGCCCGCAGGCGGCAACAGGAAACCTAGCAGATTGTAAATAAATTCCTGTGCTTCCCGCTCATCGCGGTTCTGGTAAAGCAATTTATAGTATTGTGAGCCAAACCAATCTTCCATCTCCATAAGTATGTTAAATAAAAATCTGCAAAGCCATGCGCAGTAACTGACTGTAAAACCTGCTGCAAAAATAGTATGTTAATGCAACAATCGGGCAACAATCAGGTGACTATTGACCCGGGGTTATTCATTTTTTACCCAACAGTGCAGCATATACATAATCAGGGATATGGCCCATACCGCTTGTGGGCTACTGTAATTATAAAAATCAGGTGAAAGAAAAACAAAATTGAGGTATATTTGCCACCTAATAGAACTCATGAATTTCAGGCATTTAATTGTTAAGTACCGCATACCTGTTGCAGTAGCATTACTGGCGCTCGGCTTTTTAATTGGTTTTAAAGTTACCTGGTGGATAGCCTGGATACCCTTCCTTGTTGCTATATTAATGATAGTCGCATACTTCTTGCTCGGCCCTATGACCTTGATACAGGGCTATATGGAAAGTGGCGATATGGACGGCGCAAAAAAACTGCTGGACCAGATAAAATACCCTAACCTGCTGTATAAACCAATCCGTTCTTCTTATTATATGCTACAGTCCAATTTTTCCACAATGGGAGATGATCTTGACAAAGCTGAAGAGCAGCTAAGAAAGGGACTTGAAAATGGCATGGCTGAAAAACAATATGAAGGAACCGCGTATTTTCAGCTGGGCACAATCGCCCTTAAAAAAGGAAATATGAAGGAGGCCGTGGAAAACCTGAAAAAGGCGATAGCGATAGGCTTGCAGGATGCAGATAGTGAAGCTGCCGCATATTTGTATTTAAGCCAGATCACCATTCAGCGCCGTGACTACCGCAACGCAAAAGTTTATTTTACGAAAGCAAAAAACGCGAAACCGACAAACCCGCAAATTGTAGCCCAGATTAAAGAATTGGCTACTTACATAGCCAGGATGCCCGGATAACATTATTAAGGCAATACAATGAGTGGCAAATGGTGCGTTATAAAACTATGATTAAATACCAACTATGGCCAGAGGTATTTTAATTTTAATGCTGTTTAATTTAAGTAGCTGGTCAGCTTTGGCTAACGACAACAAATGCGAGTATCACTATTTCAGGGGCAAACGTATCTCAACGGCTACCTGTTACGAAAAAAATAATTTCGGTAAAGCTGTAGCTTACAACAAAAAAGGAGAAATAATATACGAAAAACACATACGGAAGGTTGCCGGTCATAGCTATGTGATTTTTTCCTACTACCGTACAGGTGCCGTAAGTAAGGCTGTGTGGCACGATGCGGCTGACGGAGGTATACAATGGTATAGCTCGATTACAACTTTCGGT
>JACMPD010000041.1 GCA_014377675.1 Taibaiella sp. | reverse complement strand
TTTGAATTACCGGCAGATACTTTTGCAAGTCTGATAGAATTTGTGCCCGGCAACCGAAGGGTTGTACACCATGTAAATGGCGATATGGTGAAGTATGATTTCAGCAAGAAAAATAATGTATTTGCTGGTGAGCAGATTGTAAATATGGAAAAGGATACTGATAACCTAGTAAGTGCATACCGGAAACTCGGACTACCAAACGATGACGGTAGTTTCCCCGTGTTGCAAAAATCGGTGGTCAACTACCTGCCGGGTGCTACCGGCCAGCAATACCCGGCGGGTATTGGCGGCTACGCACTGCCAAGAAAAGGGGCCTTTTTATTAAATGATATGCATTATGGCTTTACCAAAAAAGACGACATTACCGACTCGTCTTATATTAATATTTTCTTTTCAAAAACACCTCCTGAGCGGCCGGTGCAGGAGTTTCAGCTAGGGACCCTAGGCGCGGCACCGGTACTACCAGACCTTTTATTGTTCCCTGACTCTATTAAACAGGTATACAGCAAGTTGAAAATAACGCAGGATATTTCTATAATTACCATAAACCCACACATGCACCTGCTTGGCAAAAGTTTTAAAGCATACGCGCTGAAACCTAACGGAGATACTATCCGCCTCATATCCATTCCGCGGTGGGATTTTAACTGGCAGTACTTTTATACATTTAAAAAAATGGTAGTGATACCGGCAAACAGCACCATAGTAGCGGAGGGCATATATGATAATACCCGGCAAAATCTCAACAACCCATTTAGTCCGCCACAACTGGTTACCGACCAAAACGGCAGTATGAAAGCAACAGATGAAATGTTCCAGTTTATTGTAACCTATCTGCCCTACAAACAAGGTGATGAAAACCTGAGCCTGGAACGTAAGTAAATTGACAACAAGTTGATGAGGAACACCTTAACGCTATTGATTAAATAGTACTTTAACATAAAACCAAGGACTTTTTAACCTGTTCAATACTTCCACATCAGTAAACATGCAGGTAATTACTTCCCTTAACGACTTGCTTTTATCCGCTTTATTAAAAAATAAATTAAAAAACCATTGATTTTTGAACATGCGTTGCATAGTGGCATTCTGTTTCAGTTCAGGACCCAGATGCTGATAAAATACTTTATCATAGGCACTTGTCAGGAACTCTGCGGAGTAATTTTTCTGCTCTATAGCTACTTTCACCGCTTCTGCGGCTAACATGCCGCTATATAGCGCATTACCTACTCCTTCACCTGAAAAAGGGTCAATAAAATTCGCCGCATCACCCGTGAGCATGTAATTATCTCCTGATACAGGTATATCTTCAGTATAAATTGGCAATCCCCAACCCAATATCTTATCTAACAACACCGCATTTTCAAACCGTGCAGACAGCCGATTGTTATTTTTTATTATCTCCAGCATCAGTTCCCTCAGATTTACCTTACGCTCCCGCGCGGTTGATGACAGCATCCCGATACCCACATTGGCACGGCCGTTGGGCAAGGGGAAAATCCAGAGGTATCCGGTGGGCAATTCAGGGAAATAATGCAATTCAATGGAATTCTCGTTCATTCCTGTTACGCCATCATAGTATGCTCTTAAACCTATCGCTTTAGTTTTCTCATTACGGTCTTCACCAACAAAGGTTTTTCTCACTATACTTTTATCTCCGTCTGCACCTACTATCATTGGCGATGACAAATCTATTTCATCGCCTTTATAATTCATTTTCACTAATACCCGGCTTTTTTCTCTCTTAATGCCCAGCACCTTTGCTCCCTCATATACGGTGCAATAAGGTGACGGCATTTTTTCAAACAAAAAATTATCGAGCACCAAACGGGTGACCACAAATCCCTTGGCAACGCCAGGGTTATTGATTTTATCAGAAAGGGGGATGTTAATCTCTTTCCCATTGGGCGAAACAATGGTCATGCCCCACATTGGGTGAAAAAACTGTGGTGCGGCCTTCATTTCGGCAAGCCAGTCAGGGTTGGCTTTATTGATAACCTGTATGGTCCGGCCGCTGCATGCATCACCACAAACTTTATCGCGTGGAAAAACCGCGCGCTCAATAACAATATGATGAATTTTATGCTTTGTAAGAAAAATAGAGGCCGAAGCACCTGCCGGGCCTGCACCTATAATTATTACGGGGGTTTCCATCATTTGAATTGAAATTGCAGTGAGCAAATATACAGAGTAATATGGGTGTAGCGCATAAATTCATTGATAATAAGTCTACCTGTTGGCAATCACTTGTAACCCATCAATGGCGAATCAGGTTCTTTCAAGAAATGTTTATAAACCATTTTGTCAGCTATTGAAGGGAATAGTTTGTTAAGCCATACTGTGAGTTTCCCTTGTCTGGTCATAACAAGCGTCCTTTTTCTTTTAATTATTGCACCAAGTATTATAGATGCGCACTCTTCTGCGCTCATCAACTTGCTTTCATCAAGGGGTGTTTCCTTCTGTATTTTACCGTCTGCGCCCTTAGCCACATTACGTATGTTGGAGGCTATAAAGCCTGGGCTCACCCACATTACATGGACACCGGTTGGTAAAAGTTCAGCCCTTAAAGACTCCAGGAAACCCTGCAATGCAAATTTAGAAGCCGAATAGCCGGTGCGGCAAGGCAAACCGCGGTACCCTGCAATAGAAGACACCCCCATTATTACACCTTTTTGCTTTTTTATAGCGGGCAGTGCATACTTGGTACAATGTACCGCACCCCAAAAGTTAATATCCATTAACTCCCGTATCACTTTAAGGTCTACTTCTTCAAACAGAGCTCTCATGCTGATGCCGGCATTGTTAATCAATACATCTACCCTGCCCCATTTTGCAATTACAACATTGATAAAATTTTTACAATCTTTCTCCACCGCCACATCAGCCTCCCAACACAGCAGATTGTTATCTTCAACCAATGCTGCTTTCAGTTTGGCCAGGTTACGACCACAGACAGCCACCTTAGCCCCTGCCGAAAGTGCCCCCAGTGCCAATGCTTTCCCTATTCCTGAAGAACCGCCGGTAATGATGATGACTTTATCTGTATACAATTGAGTTATTTTTTAATGTACGGTAATAAACAATGGCAGCAAAGATAAAAGTTCAATACCAATTGAAAGTCATAATTACTTATGAAGGGAATGAAACAGGTATAAATTACAACCAGTAGTTAATGAAACCAAAGATGTAAGCCAAGCTGCAAGCACCTAAACGATAAATATTGCATTTTTTCAAAAAAAAATTAAGCAAGTGGACAATATTCTATAAATTTACGTTGTATTTATCTGTGGTAGCCCGGCCGCAGCAGGCTATCGATATTGCCTTTAATCATTGATTTACTAAACATTGTCGCACACAACTTTTATATATGGGATTATCTGTACAAAAAATGAAAAAAGCATATTTGCGTAGTCTTATTTTGCTGTTACTTATTTTTTCGGTTTCATCATCATTCGCTAATCATATAGTTGGTGCTGACCTTTTTTACACCCATGTTAGCGGAAACCGATACAAAATAACGTTTATTGCCTATGCTGATTGCGGCCCGGCAAGCGCTACAGCCTTCGCTTTACTACCTTCAGCACGCCCGCAGATATGCATTTACAATGCAGGGAGCCTTGTCGGTAATATCAGCCTTACAATTGATACCCCTAATACGCCATTGGCGGGGTTAGAAATTACGCCTGTTTGCCCTGCCGACACTGATGCCACTCAATGCACCAATACAGCATATTCAATACCTGGCATTAAGAAGTTTGTTTATACTGGCATTTATAATCTTCCTTATACTTCAGCATTCTGGCGTTTTATATTTGACGGTGGCATGGGTACTTCAATTGCCGGCCGCGCCACGGCAATTACGAATATAACAACCGGTTCAGTAATTCAACTTATTGATACTTTAGATAACAGATATCACAATAACAGCAGTCCTGCGCTTACTATTGTGCCTACCCCGTTTTTTTGCCTCAATAACTACGACAGCTACAACCCCGGCGCTATAGACCCTGATTCTGACAGCCTGCGGTTCAACCTTGTCGCCGCTACCAACGGCACCAACAATTGCTCGGCTATCGGCGGGTCCGTTTCATACGTCGGCGGCTATTCGGCTACCAACCCTGTAGCCGCATCGGCCGGTACTTTTTTTTTCAATAATGCGACGGGTCAATTCGATTTCTTTCCTAATATCACGCAACGATCCCTTGTGGTATACAATGTTGTAGAATACCGAAACGACACATTCGTAGGCACGAGTCAGCGGGAAATGACATTTTTAGTGCTTACCTGCACCAGCCCCCCACCCACTGGGTCAATGACAGGGTCTTCCGCAGGCACCGTACTTGACAGCACGCATTTCGCTGTTTGCACCGGAACAGGTGCCTTCAACGTAACGCTTACGCCTTCGGCAGCGGACACCAGTAACCTTATTTATGTAACCGCAACCGGTCTGCCCACCGGCGCTACATTTACAACGGTAGATGACAGCACGAACCATCCAGTATGTACATTTTCATGGACAACAACAGGCGTGCCCACGGGTAGTTATACTTTTTATGTAACATTTAAAGATAATAGCTGTCCTGTAAGTGGTATCCGCACCAACGCCTACACTATAACGATAGCCCCTAACCCAACCGTTGACGGCGGCAGTAATGTAACCATTTGCGCAGGCAGCAGTGCTACACTAACCGGCTCTGGCGCCGCTACCTACACATGGTCACCAGGAGCCACACTTTCCTGCACAGCGTGTACCAGCACGGTTGCCAGCCCGGCTACTACTACATTATATACTGTAAGCGGCTTCACCACCTTTGGCTGTAGTGGCACTGATACAGTTAGAGTATTCGTAAATCCTCTTCCATCGGCTATCACAGGCACTACGGCAATATGCTCAGGAACCACCACTACTCTGGCTGACGCAACTGGCGGCGGGTCATGGGCCACCAGCAGTGCAGCAATTGCGAGTATAAATTCTGCCACAGGCGTGGTAACTGGTGTATCAGGTGGCACGGCCACAATCACCTATACCCTGCCCACGGGTTGCTATGACACGATTGCGTTCACAGTAAACCCTACTCCGGGTGCTATCGGCGGACCTGCCGCGGTTTGTGTCGGCAGCAATATAACACTTACCAATGGCTCCGCCGGTGGCACGTGGACCAGCAGCAATTCTAGTATAGCATCCATCAATTCAAGTACCGGAGTGTTAACAGGAGTAACAACAGGAACTGTAACCATTACCTATACGCTTGCCGCCGGGTGCTTTGTTACCACTACAATCACGGTAAATCCACTGCCGGCAGCAATCACAGCCACCACGAGCATTTGTGCGGGCACATCAACTACGTTAAGTGACGCAACAAGCGGAGGCACCTGGAGTTCCAGTGCAATCGGCATTGCCACTATAGGGACAACCACCGGGGTATTGACCGGCGTTTCTGGTGGCTCTGCCACTATCAGTTATACACTTTCCACCGGCTGTTATGCCATCACTTCAGTCACTATCAATCCCGCACCGGCACCTATAGCCGGGCCGGTTTCAGTATGCCTTGGCAGCTCGGTTACGGTTACTGATGCCACAGGCGGCGGCAGCTGGAGCAGCAGTAACGCAGGTGTGGCAACAATTGACGCGTCAAGCGGCGTAATAACCAGTGTGGCCACCGGTACTGCTATCATTACATATATTCTGGCTACAGGTTGCTTGGATACTGCTAATATTACGGTAAACCCATTACCTGCATCCATTGGCGGGCCAACTGTTGTTTGCGTTCCCGCCACCATCACCATTACTGATGCCACAAGCGGTGGCACCTGGATCTCAGCATCCGCAGGTATTGCTTCGGTAACTTCGGGTTCAGGAGTGGTTACCGGTGTATCGGCAGGCACAACTACCATGACTTATACTTTAACTACCGGGTGCTACACTACTTCCACTATAACAGTGAATCCGCTGCCGGTAGCAGGCACTATATCCGGCCCGACTACGGTTTGCGTGGGCGCCACGATATCATTATCAGAAACCGTAACGGGTGGTACATGGAGTACTACCAACGCTACAGCCACAATTTCATCGGCAGGGGTTGTAACAGGCGTATCGGCAGGAACTGATACAGTTAAGTATGCAGTTACCAACTCATGCGGAACAATATATGCCACTTATATAATAAATGTAATCGCCTTCCCAACGGCCGGTACACTTTCAGGTCCTTCAAGCGTATGTGAATTCGCCTCCATTACTTTAACACCAACCATTACAGGAGGCACGTGGAGTACTTCGGCTTCTTCAACAGCGGTTGTATCAGGCGGAGTGGTTACCGGGGTAGCTGCCGGTAGCGTGCTTATCAGTTATGCGGTCAGCAATTCTTGCGGCACGGCCTATGTCACCAAATCAATAACAGTAGACCCGGTACCTATAGTTGTAGTAACCCCTGCATTACCCGATTATTGTATTGGTGGCAATATTACCCTTAACGCCGCTGGTGCAGTAACATATACATGGACACCAGGCGCAGCCCTTTCAGCCACAACGGGTGCCACTGTAGTAGCAAACCCAGGCAGCACTGCCACCTATTCGGTTACAGGTACCTCAAGCAATGGCTGCTTTAGTACTACTACAACAACGGTTGTTGTTCACCCGCTGCCAGTCCTTACCATGCCTAATGTTACCATGTGCAGCGGCACCAGCTCAATACTTACAGTCAGCGGGGCCAACACTTATATCTGGAGCCCGGCCACTACTCTGAGCAGCAGCGCCGGCAACAGCGTAATAGCCACACCAACTGATACCATTACCTATAATATTACAGGCACTGATATTTATGGCTGTGTCAATACTACATCAGTTACCGTAAATGTAAACCCTGTTCCGATGGCCCCTGCGGTAACAACACCGGTTAAATACTGTATGACAGCCACAGCGGTTCCACTTACAGCTTCGGGTACAAGCCTGCTTTGGTACAACTCCGCAACCGGAGGCACCGGGAGCACGACTGCACCTGCACCTTCAACAGCAGCGGTTGGAAACACAAACTATTATGTAACACAAACTGTGAACGGTTGCGAAAGTCCCCGTTCTGAAATACTTGTAATTGTGAACCAAAACGCGATTACAGATTTTGAATATACAATTCATTATGGCTGCACTTTTGATACAGTAATATTTACAAACAGATCGCAATATACCTCAGCCCAGGAATGGACGTTTGGAGATGGCAGTATGATGGATACCACGAGGAACCCTGTTCACTACTACCTCCCGGCTCATGTACCAACTAATTATATTGTAAAGCTGCACGGATATAATTCAATTTGTTTTGATGACTCCACAATCAAAATACTTACACTTACGCCTAACCCCACTCCGCCCCCGGTTATTACGAGCATTACAGCTGACCAAACCATTGAATTTGGAAGCAGTGTGCAACTTGAAGCATTAGGTGCTTACATCTATCTTTGGAAGCCAAACGATGGCACACTAAATAACCCGAATATAAATAACCCTGTGGCCACGCCAACGGTTACCACTACTTACGTTGTAGTTGGTTATGACAAAACAGGGTGTATTGATTCAGCCAAAGTTACCGTAACAGTGAATTTCAACGACGTGGATAACATACCTACCGGCTTTACTCCAAACGGCGATGGGCAAAACGACGTATTCAGGTTATCACATTTAAAATATGGCAAACTTGTTGAACTAAGCGTTTACAACCGTTGGGGGCAGCTCGTTTTTCATACTACCGACATCAATAAGGGATGGGACGGAAGTTTTGAAGGTGCGCCGCAAGACATGGGTGTTTACAATTATTTGTTGATAACGAGCCACACTGATGGAAAAAACACAGTATATAAGGGAAATATAACGCTGTTAAGGTAAAAGCAAAAGGACAGATCTGCTAAAAGGTATCTCAGGTTGAGGTACCTTTTATTATTTACAGGGAGTATGAAAAGCTCAAATATTATAAAGCGATCCTCAATATCACAGTTTGTTCACTAATCTATTACGCCTTGAACAACATCATAAATATATATACCCTACATCGGCACTACCACCAAAAGCGATATCGATGCGATCTGGGTGGGTGTCTGTCAGTATTACCTGCCCAAAATCTTTTTGCCTTATAATGAGCAGCAAAGCTTCCATTCTTGCCTGATCAAGCTTCTCAAAAACATCATCAAGCAGCAAGACGGGTTGCCGCCCTGACCGTTCAGTGAGGTAGGCAAATTGCGCAAGCTTCAGCGCAAAAAGGAAACTTTTCTTTTGACCCTGAGAGCCAAACTGTTTCAACAGCATTGTGTTGATTGAAAATTCCAGGTCATCTCTGTGAACACCACGCAAAGTACGCTGTAGCCGCAGGTCTTGCTCCAGGCCGTGTTGTAATAACTGCAGCATATTTTTTCCGGTAACGTCGCTGGTATAAGCAAGTTCAATTACCTCTGCCCCACCTGAAATCCGGTGGTAGTATTCGTTCAGTTTTGGTAAAAAATTTTCTATAAATGCTATGCGCTCCGCATGTATATAAGCGGCATCGCCCGCAAGTTGTGCATTGTAATACTCCAATTCGGTAAAATCATTTGTGGGTCTTACCGCCTGGAGTTTAAGCCATGCGTTTCGCTGTAACAAGATGCGCTGGTAATGCATTTGTTGCTCCAGGTAAGCCCTGTCCACTTGCCCTAAAATACTGTCCACCCATTTACGCCGCAGTTCACTGCCGCCATTAATCAACTCAGTATCATCAGGGGCTATCATTACAGCCGAATAACGGCCTATATGATCCGCTATTTTATCGTATAACACGCTATTCCTGAATACTTCCTTTTTTGACGCTTTCCATTTGCAGCTTATGACATCATCATCGTTGCCGTTATTGAAAATGCCCGTAACCCGAAAACCATCAGTACCCATCTGCGCACTGTTTTGCTGATTGGCACTAAAATAGCTTTTGGTATAGCACAAATAATATATTGCGTCCAAAAGATTAGTTTTACCGCTTCCGTTAGCACCGGTAATACAGGTAACTGACTTTGTAAAGTCAAAAACCGAAGAAGAATAATTACGAAACTGGATAAGAGATATTTTTTTGATGTTGGTGTGTCCGGCGCCGTAACTCATAATAACAATGCAACTTCGTTTTGCGGTGTTGAAGCTAACATCAGCCGCAAAAGTACGTAAAACTAAAGTGGAGTACCGTTACAATAAAAGAAGGAATGTGCACTTTTACTACGGCAGTCAGTACTAAGATTTTCCCATTACATAAATATTCTCCATAGTAGGTACAATACTTCCGCCTTTTTTCTCCAACGAAATAGCGAACGCTTCTCCACTTATTGCAGATTTCTCTATTTTCTGCATAGTAGACGTATTTGCAATGTCAATATCAATAGTACCCATATCAACAGGCTTACCAGCCTGCATGGCCCAAAGTTGATATTGCATACCATCGGGTGGCACCGGCAAAGCGTCAATCATCACGTAGCCTTCTGTCTTGTATTTATTCACATACAAAGTGGCAGCCATCGGGTGACCTTTCACAACAGTATGCATTACTATAGTTTGCATATCATTGTCAGCCATCATTTTTTTGCTCTTTATATAGTTATTTACCGTGAGCACAAGTGAAATATTGGCTGCTCTTATGGAGTCGATCTGCCGAACTACACCCGACAGCTCGTTGCGCTGAACCCCGCTCCGAAAAAACAGTGCAGCATTCAACAATATGCTGCCACCCAGCCCTATCCATAATGCCGCATATCTCAAATTAGCAGTCCACCACCCGACTGGATGTACAGAAAAATTGATACTTTCCTTGTCGCTGCTCGGTAGACCTTCTTTAACATTGTTTATTTCCTGCCCGTCTGTTATTTTTTTCCATATCTTTGCTTCCATGTGAGGCGGCGGAGTGACTTCATTATTAACAGCAAATTGGAATAAAGTATTTTCAATGTTTTCAATTTCAAGCTCAAGCTCAGGATTACGTTCTATAGCCGCCAGTACATGCGCTTCCCCCTCCGCAGGAAGAGCACCGAGGACATAAGCCTCCAAAATACCAGATTCTATATATTCTTTTGTATCCACCTTCGTCTTAAACTAAAGTCAATTAATTATTATAAACCGCCCGCAATTGCTGTATCGCACTACGCATCCTTGTCTTTACTGTGCCCAATGGAATATTCAACGTTTTTGATATTTCATCAAGTGTGAAACCTTTAAAATATGCAAGGTTAATAATGATCTCATACTCTGGTTTCAGCGTTGACACCACTTTTCGTAAGCCTATTGTGTCTGTTACCTGCTCCACATTATTCCTATTCTGTATATTATTTACGGCATCGTCACCCATTTGGATTTTACTTTTCATTATTTCGCCCTTAGACCGTAATTTGTCTATTGCGGAATTCCTTGCTATGTTGAGCATCCATGTGTATATTCTCCCTTTCTGGGGGTTATATTGATTAATATTGTTCCATATTTTCACAAAGGTTTCCTGCAAAACGTCATTAGCCGTTTCCTGATCGTAAACTACCTTTACTATTACTCCTAAAAGGACAGCACAATAATTTTTATAGAGGTAATTAAATGCCTCTTTACTTCGCTGCTGAAGCAGTAAAATAAGTTCTTGTTCTGTGTATGTAGATTGTGCGAGCAAAGTAATATAAGTATAAACTATTAGTTGTTAACGATGCAATATTTAAAAGATCTACTAACTCTCTGTATAATACTATTTTTGAAATAACATCCTGTAATCAACCTTTACTTTCCCTTTACTGATGTCATCGAGTTTCTTTTTGATAAGGCGCTTCTTCAATAACGATAAATAGTCAATGAACAATTTACCTTCTATGTGATCATATTCGTGCTGAATCACCCTTGCGGTTATGCCATGAAATTCCTTTTCATGAGGCGAAAAATTTTCATCCAAATATTGCAATTTTAGCTGTTTAGGGCGCATAATATCCTCCCGTACCTTTGGTATGCTAAGACAACCTTCGTTGTAGGCCCATTCTTCACCCCACTCTTCAACTATTTTTGCATTAATGAAAATCTGCTTTATTGGCTCTTCCCCGGGATATTTTATAAAATCTTCTTTTTCAAAATCTTTCACAATCTGAAGAGTATCTATAACGAACAACCGGATAGGCTTATTAATCTGCGGTGCGGCTAACCCTACACCATTACTGTTATAAACAGTGTGCCACATATCCAATATCAGTTTCTCAAGCCCCGGATAGTCTGGTTTAATATCATCACATATTTTCCTTAGTACAGGATTACCATATGCTACTACTGGTAAAATCATATATCAATAACAATAATTAACAGCCGCAAGTTACAATTTTAACGTATAACTCCAACGTATCCTGACGAATAATTAATTTAATCTTACAAAGTGACAGCTTAATAAAATCAGACCTAAATATCAGACCTAAACATGTCTGCGAATAAATTTTTTATTTAATTTATCAATGCAAGGTATTTCCGGCAGATTCGTCACTAATCTCGTCGTCTCGTTTTTTCTCCAGCTTTTTCCTCACCCGGAATAAGTTTTTACGCGTAGTCACAGCATTCGGATCGAACTCCCCCAGTAACATGCCCCATTGCCTCAAGTTAAGTGATTTGTCAAAAGCTATTTTCAGAACTGCCATTACCGGTATTGAAAGGAACATGCCTGACACACCAGCCAGTGCCCCTCCCAGCACTATACTTACAATACTTGCCAGCGCATTCACCTTTACTTTAGACCCTACTATGCGTGGCATCAATATATTGTTATCAAGAAACTGTACAAAAGCTATAGTTCCCAAAACTAGCCAAATCTGCCACATCTCCTGCGAACTGGTAAGGGTAAGCAATATACCAATAAGGTTACCAATAAGTGCACCTAGGTAGGGAATAAGATTAAGTACAGCAAACGTGACACCAATAAGTATAGCGTGTTTAATGCCAAATAACAACAATATGCCGCCCACAAGTATTGTAAGATAAGTGATTTGTATCAATAAGCCGCCAAGGTAATACTTAACTATAACTTCAGTTTCGCTGATGGCTTCTCTTACTTTGTAATGTTGCTCCTCATTAAACCATTGCAATGTAAAGCGAACCAGTAAATGCCTGTAAAATAAAATAAGAAACGTATAAATGGGAAGCAAACCCATAAATATGAAAATACCACTTAGTGACACCAAGGCGTTTTGTGAATATTCAGCTACATTGCCGCCAAGATTTGAAGCCTGCTTTTGAATTATATCCATCTGCTGCTTTACTGAATAATTGAACTTAGTGCTTATCCAGCCACTTAACTTATTCCAATGCAGCGTTACATTTTTTTGTATCGTATCCATATCACTTACTAAACCGCCTATCTGAAACGAAAGAAATGCGGCGATGCCGGCTATTACAAGGAAGAAAGCGATAATGCAGAGAATGATAGCCAGTACCTCAGGTACCTTATACCGGCGCAAACGGCGAAACAGCGGCAACATAAGTAATGAAATGAAGAATGCCATCAGCAGCGGCATAATAACGTCTTTACCCGCGACAACTACTGAGCCAAGCGCACATAAACCTAACAACTCAACAGACCGGCGGACGGTAATTGGCAAACTTTTCATACATTACGTATTTGTATATATTAAAGAGGAAAACTAAAAACTCTTCTATAAAAATATAATGCCAACTTACTAAGTTTACTTTAATTCATTTATTGCCAAACAGCCAAAAAACCACACGTAAAGTAAATTAACTGTCTCTGGAGCGATGGGTTTGAGAGAATATCCCGATTACTCCATATACAAAATGAAAAAGGTGGCGGAAATCAATCTGCCACCTCTTTCGTTACCATCACAATTTATTCCTTTATTAACCTTTGGATCGATTTCTCACTTCCCGATGTTACTTCTACCATATAAATGCCTGACGCTAATTTATTCAACGGTACAATTACAGCTCCATCTTTCATTGCACCTAATTCTTTAGTGTAGATATTTACGCCTGACAGGTCAGTAATGTTTATGAACACCTCACTCTTAAATGCTGAACTGAAGCCTATTTTTACTTCAGTCGTAGCTGGGTTAGGTAACAGCGTTACTTTCAGGTTTCTTGCTGCCTGAGTAGTCTTCACTTCCGCTGGCTCCATGGTCAGTTCAAACCTGTTATCGCCCTGGGTAACCTTATCCTTAGTTATCTCAAAACGGTATTCGGTACCCTGCTGCAGCAATACATATTGTTTCAGTAACTTATCATGCAGGTACAGTTTGCCATTCTGAGGCACACTTACATTTTCGGCCTTAATGATAAACTCCTGGGCATAGCCGCTGCTGACACCAAGCGAAATAGTCTTTCCAGCATCATACGGGCGACCATCGATAGCAAGTTGCTTATTGTCTGCTGACATACTGTAAAAATTGAACTCCGCGCCTGATGGCTTAACGGCATCATAGTCATTGTCTTCATTGTCTGTGGCCTGTGAATTGAAATTCATGGTTAGTAAGTCCCATGGATGATAATTCTTATCGTAAACTACTAAAGAAGTAGTTTCAGACTGTATCTTGAGCAATGAAGCTGCTGTTGGTGATTCAGACTTATTGCTTTCAGTAAAGTTGAGAGAGTCGTTATTATTAGTAGCTCTTACATAGAACGAAGTATATGCCTGAATTATGTAAGGTTCAGGAGTTGTAGTATTAATGGTAATTGACTGATACTGACCCGCTGCCCCCAGGTACGGGTTCCATACAAAGAATGCGGCACCTGCAACATTACCACTGATTTTGGCATTTGTTATTACAGTACCTATATCAGTTGGTGACGGATAAGGATTGCTTATCATATTATAATCCCGCAGGGAAGAAGCACCTTTTACCATTGGTACGGTCTGACTACCCTGATTTACCGGGCCCCACATAGCAATGGTGACAGGCGATGGAGTATAGGCACCATAGCCCAGTCCTTCTCCCTTCGCGCCTCTGAAAAACAGGCGGAAGCCCTGATACCTATGAAACCTGTTACTGTCGGCAGTAGCATAAACGCTTGTAAATGGCCTCCAACCCGGGTCTGACGGTAAGGAAGAATTAGCAACAAGAGGGTTATACCTGATTGCTGAAGGAGCGTTAGTAGCAGTAGGAGTAAAACCATTTGTAGCTCCTCCGGTACCAGTAATGTCAATATAATTCTGGAGTTGACTCAATGCAATATAAGTGCTGAACGGATGACCAATAAACCTGTAACAACGACGGCCTCCAGGGATATACTGAACGGTTTTTACGTTCCCTGTTATCACACCGCCTGGTGATATTGGTGTGATACGGGCGGTATAAGAGGAATCAGATGCCAATACAACACTGTCGTTGGTAGTAAGGGTGCCTGATGTAATAGTCAGCTTCCTGGCTATTGTCAATCTCGACGCTGTATCCAGTGAGGCTCCCGCGGTGTTGTTTATTTCCAGGTTGCTAACTCTACCCAAACCCCTTATTGATTGTGCTGTAGTATTGTTCATTTTCAGGAAACCTAAGCCGTAAACAGTACTGCTGTTCCTGAGGTCTCCCTTTACATTAAGGATAGCCGCACTATCAACGGTCAAAGATGCGCCGCCCTGTATTATAAGGTTTCTTACCGAAACATTTTCACCTGCTGCAACAACAGGATAATAGGTTCTTCCGGTAGGAATAGTAACATCATCAGTTAATATAGGTATAGATCCGCATGACCAGTTAGCCGCAGTACTCCAGTTCGTTTCAACACCTGAAGTACCACCAACCCATAACATTATGCGCGGAGTGATAGTAGTATCTATATTAAGTATTGATGTACAACCCGCATTTGATACACTACGCAACCTGTAGGTATGCGGTATTGTAATAACCCCGGTACTGAATGAGAATGTGCCGCCTGAAATAACGCCCGGAATATCAGAACCGCCATCTACCTGATACCTGATTGTATCACCAGTTGTACCGGCATATGTAATCGTTGTCGCATATCCTACACATGGCAACACCGCTGATAAGATAGAAGCAGTGGGGCTACCGTGTACAGTTACAGTAGTTGTTACATTATTACTGCCGCAACTATTAAATACAGTATACGTTATTGTTGCTGTACCCGGAGTGACACCGGTAACCACGCCTGTAATGGAATCAACCGTGGCAATACCCACAGAACCGCTGCTCCATCTGCCGCCGGAAACAGCGTCACTCAAAGTGGTAGTGCCGCCACCAAAACATATTGATCTAATACCTGTTATAGCTGGTGGAGCCGCAGGTACCGTATTAACAGTAAACAACATTGTATCAGACTGCGGACCGCACACATTAGAAACTGTATAAGAAATAATAGCAACTCCGGGAGCTACTCCGGTAACTACCCCACCGGCAGATACCGTAGCGAGAGCAGTATTACTGCTGCTCCATGTGCCACCCACTACTGCATTGCTCAACGTTGTAGACGAACCATTGCATACTTGAGAGAGGCCAGTTATAGTCCCCGGGTCAGCCAATGGTGAAATAGTAACAATGATTGTATCAAAAACAGTTCTACAGCTGTTGGTAACTGAATAGGTAATAGTAGTAGAGCCAGCCGCAACACCTGTTAACTGGCCTGTGGCTGCATTAACAGAAGCAATGGAACTATTGTTGGTTGCCCAGGAACCACCAAAATCTCCTGATGATGTGAGGCTAACGCTAGTAGACACACACAAAGAAGTAGTGCCTGAAATAACGCCCGCGAAAGGTGAAGTGTTAATGGTAACAGGCTTTATAACCGTTGTAGAGCAACCAAGTGACGTAACCGTATACAGGACTGTATCAAGACCTGGATTAATACCGCGGACTCTACCAATACCTGAAATAGTGGCAAGTGAAGTATTTGTGACAGACCATACGCCACCTGTTGTATCATTAGTTAATGTAATAGAATCGCCGGGACAAACAGAAGAAGGACCACCTATAGCTGCAACAACTGGTAAAGGCCTAATCGTGATTGGCGCTGTAACGCTGTTTGTATCTCCGCCTATTGTATAGCTGTAAAAAATAGTATCAATACCCGCTGTAACTCCGGTTACCAACCCGGTTACAGTGTTAATAGTTGCGCGTGAGTTGGATAATGACCACCATCCGCCAAGTGTGGCACTGGAAACGGTTACTGTACCGCCACCCGCACAAATAGGGGTGTTACCAGTTATAGGAGCAATATAAGGTAACGGATAATTCCTGATCAGGGAAATTGTATTTGTTCCTTTATTTGCTACAATAAGGTCAGGGTACCTATCACCATCCATATCACATATGTTTATACCCGTTGGCGCTGAACCGGTTGCCATATCAACCGTCGCCGCAAATGAGCCCGAGGATATAGAGCCGCTGGTAGCCGTATTTCTGAATACAGATACCGTGTTTACTCCGGTATTAGTAATAACTACATCAAGTTTCTTATCTCCGTTTATATCGCCAAGACCTATCCCAACCGGACCGAAGCCTGTCGCGAAATCAAAATGGGCCGCAAAAGATATAGCGCCGGAAGTTCCTGTATTTCTTAACACTGAGAAAGATGTAGATGAAAGACTCGGGTTAGTAACAATAAGGTCAGTTTTGCCGTCTCCATCTATGTCGCCGGTTGCAATGTCAACAGGACTTGAACCTGCTGCTGATCCCGTATTTGAATCAATGGCAGTCGCAAAATTCAATGATCCTACTGAACTCAAGTTCCTGAAGATTGATACAACATTTGAAGTTGAACAAGCGACAGCAATATCCGGGAGGCCATCTCCGTCAAAATCACCCGCACAAATACCTATTGGTGTTGTGGCTGAAGGGAATGTGACTGGATTAGCGAAGGATAGTGACCCGACACTTGATGTATTTCTTAATACCGAAATTCTGTCAGATGTTGCATAAGACGATGAAACAGCTACGTCTGGTCTGCCGTCATCGTCATAGTCAGCTATAGCTGATACTACCGGCTGCGCGCCAAGTACCCCTGATTGAACTGTTGTCTTGTTATAAACGGAAGCAAAGGTATATGACCCTGGTCCGCTGCTTGTATTTCTGAAGACAGATATGGAAGGATTAGCTGTATTAACCGATATAACATCAAGTTTGCCATCGCCATCAATATCTGAAACCTTTACATTTGTAGGGCCGGCATTTGTGGTTAAAGTACCTACTGATGCAAATGAAGAGGAATTTAACACCCCTGGTGTGGAAACGTTTTTATAAATAGTAAGGGTAGTACCTGCGCCAGATTGTGTGTTAGCTGATATAAATTCAGGTTTGCCATCTCCGTCAAGGTCACCTACCGCGGCTATGTTTGGTGCGGTGCCAACTGTAAAGTCAACCTTGGGTTTAAAATTGATACTGTCAGTAATAAAATATTCACTATAATAAGTAGGTAAAAAAGAAGCCGCACTCATGCCACTCAGCTGGTTACCGGCATTTAAAATTGACAACGGTCCGTAAGTTGCTGATGTATCCACTATTACTGATAAACTGGTGGCAGACCCTGAGATTATACTTGCTTTCGTAGCACCAAAATATACTATATTGTTAGCGCTGGATGAGTTAAAATATTGCCCGCTGATAGTTATAGTATCACCAGGCTTTCCGTAAGCAGGACTAAATGAATCAATTACTGGATGGTTGGCTACACTGAAACTAACAGTAGAGTATACTGTACCGCACACATTAGTTACACCATAAGAAATGGTACAAGTACCTACCGAAACACCATAGGTGAGGCCGGTAGAAGCATTTATTGATGCTATGGAACTATTTGAGCTACTCCATGTGCCGCCGGCAGGTGATGATGTGAGCGCCACTGTTCCACCTATAGATACTGAATTTCCGCTGATAGCACCGGGAGCCGGGGCATTAACCAATACAATATTTGTTCCGTTGTTACTACCATAAATGCGTGGGTTACCGTTAAGAACCCGTACGCGATAACCTGCGCCGACCGGAGTAGCTCCTGGAATCGTTGCGTTAATTGGAGAGGCTGAACCTGTACCAATGATATTGGTGGTGGTGTCCGGAGCCGAAGGGAAATTACCTGATGCGTCAGACAACTGCACTTTAAAATTACTCGCCATAATACCTGTAGGGGTAAAAGCCACTGAAATTACAGGGGCACTACCCACACAATAAGGGGTTCCGTAGGCAGAAGCCGTAGTTGTAATAGACGCCACCTTAGGCACTATTTCACCACTACTACGGATTACCGCACCAAACACTTGTCCTGTGCTATCTACAAACTGAATCTGCGCAAGTTGCGAAGCGGTTAAACCGGTTGCATCAGCGCCCGCGAATATTTTACCTTTAAAACCGGCTGTTCCTGCATATGGCACCGCGCCTTTCCAGTTAGTAATGGTCAAAACTTTACCGGCTGTCCAGCCCACTGCATTGCTTGGATCAAATTTCAGGCTATGGCTGGTAACCGTATCCAGATTGATTATTGCATTATTGTCAACTTTAAGCGTACCTAAAGTATAAGTATAAGAAGTTATACCCACTGTACTTAATACACCACCATTAAGAATGAATGGATTGGTCCAGGTTGATGATGCGCCGGTAGGTGGGTTTAGTACTACTTCTCCATTATTAATTGTAAGGCCACCGGTAAATAAATTAAGTCCTTTCAGTGTTAAACTACCCGAACCCGATTTAACAACGCTTCCTGATCCGCTGATGATGGCCGTTTGAGTGGCAACAGTTCCGTTACTTCCGAAAGTAGTATTCGCACTCTGATTGATTGTTAATACAGTAGAAGCCGATGGTAAACTGATCACCTGCGCCTGTGTGCCCGAGGTTGCCACGAATGAACTGCTGAGGCTTGTAATTGTTTGTGCACTGTTGTTAAGGATCAATCCACTCCCTAACCCGGTAAGTAAACCTGTCATAGTTAACGAACCCCCAGGAAGCGAAGATGCTGAATTAATAACTATGTTACCAGTCCCAATTTCAGTACCTCCGCTCCATGAGTTGGAAGAACCAGTCAAAGTGAGATTTCCGCCGTTTGTACTACCAACCTTTATTAATTTACCAGTACCCGAAATATTTCCTGATACGGTAAGTGTTCCACTGCCTAATACTGAAAACTTCGCATCTGAATTAACATTAATGGGACCATTCCAAGTAAAAGCTCTGCTGCTTGCAGAAACAATAGCACCCGCAGTCGTAGTTATGCTCGCATTATTACCATTCCCGTTCAGATTCAGCACCGTATTGGTCTGAGTAAACGTGGTACTGGTGGGTGCGTTCAAAAATAATTCACTATTATTATTGATAGTTACATCATTCCCACCTGTATTAGTAATGACACCAGTACTGTCCAACTCAAGAATGCCACTATTTGTGCCGTCAGCAACACCAGCAGTAATACCACCTGTATTGGAGTTTGCCGGATTGCCAAGCTTCAATATGCCCCCTGCGTTACCAGTTGAACCATTCCAGGTACCACCGCCAAGGAAAGTAATTGGAGCCGAACCCGTTAATTTACTTAAAATGTTTATCGTATTACCTGCAACAGTTGACGATGAGCCTACACCTGTTATAATATTTTTCGCAGATGAGCCCAGTATTAGATCCATCGTTTGTCCGCTATTCGTCCCTTGAAAATTCTGGATGGTGAACAGGGTTGTGGTAGTTGAAGATATATTAGCCAGTACAACATTTGATGTGCCGTTAACTGTAGCGCCATTTAATGTGAGCGTACCACTTGTTGGCGAGCTGTTACCAATAGTGAGGCTGGTCAGTGACCTGGCACTATCATAAATAGCGCCAACGGCAACTGCACCGCCAGACATATTGATACCTATAGCCCCATTTGCGGCAGTCGGGTTACCCGAAATAACCGCTCTTTGCGTTGCCGTAGGCACAGTGCCGGGAAGCCAGTTACTCGCTGTAAGCCAGGCTGTAGCTGAAGGGGCTATGTATAATACTGAGTTTGTAACTAAAAAAGATTGCGTAGCTGTCGCAGAACCACAGGTATTAGTAGCAGTGTATGAAATGGTACAAGTACCTTCAGTAACACCTGTTACGCTACCGGTGCCGCTGTTAACACTAGCGATAGTTGAATTACTGGAACTCCACGTGCCGCCGCCAGGTGTGCACGATAATGTAACGCTGGCGCTGGTCAAAACAGATGGCGTACCTGTAATAGAACCAATTGAAACAGGAGCAACGATTGAAATATTAGAGCCATTGTCTGAACCGAATATAATACTTGGCGAACCATTTATAACTCTTACTCTGTATCCTGAACCAGCTGTAGTGGCTGCCGGTATGGTTGCAGAAATTGGTGACGAAAAACCTATACCAATAATATTAGTGGTACTATCAGAAGCGAAAGTACCCGCCGAATTTGAAAGTTGAACTTTAAATGGTGTGGAAAAACTGCCGGTTGTAATGTATGCTACAGTAATATTGTTGCCGGCCGTATTACAAAATGGCCCGAAAGATGCACCGGTAGTACTGATAGTACGCGCGACAGTAACCGTTACAGTCTGTACTGAAAATGAGCTTCCGCAGCCATTACTCGCAGTATAGGTTATATCTGCGCTTCCGGCGC
>JACMPD010000006.1 GCA_014377675.1 Taibaiella sp. | reverse complement strand
TCATACTAGAAATTGGGTAGTCTCGATGGGACATGAGCACATTATTCTCATATTTCTATACAAACTTGTAGTCCCTATCGGGACATTTACAAAGACAATAAAGTTTCTCGCACATTTTCTTGCCAGAAATTGGGTAGTCCCGATGGGACATGAGGGCATTACTTTCATATTTGGCTACAAACCTGTAGTCCCTATCGGGACATTTTCAACTAAAATAGAGTTTCTTGCCCATTTTCTATGCCAGAAATGGGGTACTTCAGACGGGAAATAATAATTTATATATATTCCGCTATATACGCGCGGAAATCAATACCTGTATGAGTTTCAATTAAATATTTATATTCGTTTATCTTTGCATTTGTGCGTTTTCATTTGCCGAAAATGCCACCTTTTTGTCACCTAAAAAAATAAGATGTTGCAAATAATTGATTTATAATACTTTACGAAATTATTTTCGGGCAGAAAGGGACAAACTTCGGACTTTTTATGAAAGATATTATGGTAATTGTGAAATTCTGAAGTCAGCAAATTAAAAGGATGCCAGTGTTTATATCGCATTTCAATATAAACACGGCAACTATCAACTGCCACAAATCAAGCCTTGAAAAAACAACTCGTCCAAGAAATACATACTATTTTTTCCCTTCAAAGTGGAAATTCACGCTCCTGTTTAATTGATGTTCGTCGGTAGAACATTGTACTCCTTTCCCACAACGATTAACCAGTTGACTTGCTCCATAACCGGTACATATCATCCGCGTAGCTTTAATACCTCCTTTAATAAGATAATGGAGTGCCGCATTAGTGCGGCGGCGTGACAAATTCAAATTATATTCCGGTGTGGCCCTGCTGTCGCAATGTCCGCCAATTTGCAATGTCACATCTTTTACATCATTCATATAAGCAATGACACTATCTAAATGAATGATTGCGTCAGGCCGTATGTCAAATTTATCAAGATCAAAATATATTCGTATATTCGCGGGCCTTGATACTTTCGTTATAATTTTTGGCTTTATAGCGATAGTGGGTATTGCAGCGGTTGCTCTAAGCACTGGCGGCCTGTAGCCGATGGTATAAACAGAAGTAGCCAAGCCTTTGTCCGCGTTATTTGTCAACAAGTCAAAATAATAAATGTCGTCATCTCCTTGCCCCCCTTCAAAACGGTTAGATGTTAGATAACCTGTTTTCCCATCTTTCAGAAATACAATTCCAAAGTCATCTGCAGAAGAATTGATAGTATATTTTAAAGGTATTGCTTTTGCGAATGTTCCATTGTTATTCAGTGCGACACAAATATCTGCTCCGCCGAAACCCTGATATCCGTCAGATGAGAAATAGAAATTTCCAGCAGCGTCCATACCAGGATACTTTTCCCTGTTAAAAGTATTTACATTCGGACCCATATTTACTGGCTTGCCCCAGCCATTCCCTTCCCGATTGCAAAAATAGATATCTGTTTCACCATACCCGCCTGGCATATCAGAAGCAAAATATATTCGGCTACCGTCAGTCGTGAGGTACGGAGTAGCTACTGAAAAAGTGTCATTGTTAAAGGGGAACGGCATTGTATTAGTCAATTTGCCATCCTTCATCACAGACATAAAAATCTTGTTTCTTTCTATTTTTAAAGTTTTCTTTTCAATCCCCGTCAAATCTCTTCCAACCTTCGATATATACATAGTATCAAAATTCTTCGAGAAACATGCAGGACCTTCACTATACTTTCCGAGAACATTCGCTCCGTTAAAAGGCGCAGCATCAGTATAACTCAAATCGTCAATGCCTCTTTGTGCATAGAACAAATCCAGGTAATTGGCTCCTGTCCAGCCGTAGATTTTATCCCTGCCTGATGTGCGCCGGTTGGATGTGAATAAAATGCCTTCCTTATATAGCACAGGGCATATCTCCGCGTTTTTAGTATTGAGCGCTGCAACATTTATGATTGAAACCGGTTCATCCCATTTGTGGTCATCAGCAACTATGTCGATAGATTCACTGTAGAATTTCCCTCGGAAATCTGAGGGCACCAACTCACTATATTTATTGAAGGCAAGCTTGGCGCGATCATTTTTTCCATTGATTTTCAACACCAGCCCGTAGTTCAGGTAAAATTCAGGATTGTGAAAAACCCCAGCTTCATTTACCTTATCATAAGATGCTTGTTCTTCTATATAAAGATGCATCTTCCGGTAGCATTCGCCGAGTTTGAAGTAAGTATCAGCATTAGGGTGCTTAGCAGCTTCTATTTCATAAATTTTTGCTGCCCTGAAATATTCCCAATCATCAAAAAGCCGGTCCGCTTTTGATGATTGAGCATTTATTACAGAACAATACATTGTTGCGATGAAGAGTATGCATATAGCTTTCATTAAATATTTATTATTTGTTTAGAAAAAGCGCGGGCTTGATAATTTCGTTTTTGTGCCACTTATATCCCATCCCAACATAAATTCATGCGTGCCGCTGTTGTATGAGCCTGTCTGGCTAAGGTAATAATCGTAAGAATATCCAATACGGAGATAGTTTGTAATTTCGAATTCCATTATACCTATAAGCATATTATCGATGCCATGCATATTCACCCTCTTATCAATTCTATAGCCCACACCGACAAATAGCCGCTGCAAGAAAATAAATGTGCCATCAATTTCGCCAACCGCAGGTGCTGCATTAACGTATTTCGCCAATATTGAAGGTCTGAAATCAATCTTTTTATTTATTGGGAGAACAATACCTGAAGTAAGATAATATTGCCGGTAGAATTTTGCGAGGTCGGCACCAGCGGCATGAGTAGTGCCAAACCTTGATTGTAAAAGATGGTTTACACTAAATCCTATATAAAACCTCGGCTGATACAAATACACACCTGCACTTGCGTCACCAACCCAACTTGTGGACGCATTCCCCATAAACGCCGGGTCGCTTCGATTGTCAATGTTTATTGAAGACCATCCGATACTGATATTATTGAGCATTCCGGTAAGCCCAAAAGATATTTTTGTTTTTTCGTTTATTGGAAGATGGTACGCATAAGTTAAATTAATACCCGTATTCCTCATAGGTCCTGCCTGGTCATTATATATCTGTAAGCCAAGCCCCACTCTCATACCTGGTAGTGCGCTATGCAGGGTAAGTGATTGCGTTGTTGGCGCCCCAGATACGCCTATCCATTGGTTACGATCAACGACTGTTCCTGAAAACACTTCCCTGCTGCCCGCATATCCCGGATTAAAATAAAGTGGATTAAAAAAATACATGGAAAACCCTGCATCCTGCTGTGCAAAAGCACCTATGGAGACCAACACGATAACAACAGCAAGAAATATTTTTTTTAGATATACCATGATTTTAATTTTCTTTCAACTTCTCTTTTCCGTTACTAATTGAATTACTGAAAATAAAATTTTTTACTGTATGCGGGTGATTATAAGTGACGCAGAAACAGGTTGCGAGCCACCGGCTGACGTCGTTATTGTGAGCGCCGGTGTGTTGCCAGTAGGATTAACCACACGCAACGTACTATTTGTGGATGTAGTAGTAATTAATCTACAGCCAGAGATTTGGGTTGTTGCCCCGGCACGCCCAGTTACAGTTGATGCAATTTCGGTTCCGTTAAGTTCTAAAACAAGTTGCCCCACTTCACTTACGCTCACCTGCCAGTTCACCATATAAGTACCAATATTTGGAAGAGTAAACTGGGTGGAACTTGAGCGTGTTATAATACTATTTGATGGGCCATTCCGGGGAAATTCCACTGCAGTGCCGCCGGCAACCGTAGCCGTATTATCTGATGGCATAAGTGCATAAAAATCAGCAAATTCTACTATAGCGTTCGTGCCCGTTGCACCAGTTAAACCAATAGGTCCTGTAGGTCCTGTGATATTTGCTACAATACTCCAGCTGCCACCGCTTTTCAGATAAATATCGCCTGTCGCGGTTTTTAAATAATGATCTCCGTTAACACCTGTACCTGATGTAGGAGTTGCTGTGCCTGAAAACCAGGTAGAGCCATCGGTGCCGTTTGTGCCATTTGTACCATTGGTTCCCGCCGCACCGGTCAAACCTGTAGGGCCTGTAGCGCCAGTTGAACCTGTAGATCCAGCCGCGCCGGTCAAACCCGTAGGGCCTGTTGCGCCAGTTGAACCTGTAGATCCAGCCGAACCGGTCAAACCCGTAGGGCCTGTTGCGCCGGTGGAACCTGTAGATCCAGCCGAACCAGTTAAACCCGTAGGGCCTGTTGCGCCAGTTGTTCCTGTTGCGCCAGTCGGCCCTGTGATATTTGCTACAATACTCCAGCTACCACCGCTTTTCAGGTAAACATCGCCTGTTGATGTTTTTAAATAATGGTCTGCGTTAGTGCCTGTACCTGCTGTAGGGGTTGCGGTGCCTGAAAACCAAGTTGAACCATCAATGCCGTTTGTTCCATTTGTACCATTTGTGCCGGCAGTTCCGTTAGTACTGTTTGTTCCGGCTGTTCCTCTTGCGCCAGTCGCGC
>JACMPD010000040.1 GCA_014377675.1 Taibaiella sp. | reverse complement strand
TTTTTTGGGTGGTTAAAAGGTGGGGTAATTGGGGGTGAATTGAGGTGTTGGGGTAGGTTGCGCGGGTTTCGAGTGTCAGGGCCGAGGGGTTTAAACCCGTGGATAAAGGGAAAAGATGAACGGCTTTAGCCACAGATTGTAGTCTGTGGCTAAAGCCGTGTTGTTAGTTAGCTGATCCCCGGGTTAAAACGCGTGGCAGCTTTAGATGTGGTGGATTTTTTCTAACTCGTTCGTGGGTTGGTATTGCGCCCCTTCAGGGCTTTTTGGTATTGGTTATGTTCGAGGGGCGTTGCCCCTCGCTGGGGTATTACGGGGCGTTGCCCCTGTGGGGGTGTCGGTAGTGTTTTGGAAGATTTGGAAATGCGGATAACTATCACTAAGATAATTGTTTACAAAAATATTTTATAAAATGGACGTTGATTGTTGAAAATATTTTATAATTTGGATTGCATAAATCGGCAACTTTATGACCAACGAGCAGACGCCTGTAAGAGACTATATCATTTCCCTACATAAGGAGGGCAAGGAAAGGGAAGATATTGAACACCACCTTACGGAAATAGGCCATCCTGCTGATCATGCTCACGCCCTTGTGAATGAGGTACTGAAACTACACTACATGCAACGGCGTTCGCAGGGCATTACTCTAATTCTTTGCGGCGCATTTATTTGCTTTCTCAGTTGCATACTTACACTTACTGCATCTTTTTCCCCTTCTAACTTTGCGCTTATTCTATATGGACTTACATCGGTTGGCATTTGCGTCATCTTTATAGGATTCATGAAGGTATTTAAGAAGCATGGTGAGTTTTGTACATTTCATCAAAGCTCCTTTGTATTGGTATGTACTTGCGCGCCAACGCGGCTGCAATGTCTATAACACACACCAGCTTTAAACCAACTGCGACAACGCCTTTCCGAACACCTTACTATCAACAGTAAATTGCGAAGCAGCATTAAGGCCATTGCCCTCAATGGAGTCTCCACAAAAATAATATTTTTTATAATGATACATAATATCCAGTTCATTATGCCATAGAAGAGCACATTATTTAGTTTATAACTGTGTGCGTAATTATTATTGTGCAGCGCAGTGCTATAGCTTACTTTACAAATCTGACCAGAGCCGCTATAAACCCATCGCTCAATGACAATTCGGGATTGGCGTAGGTGGCGAAGTTAGCCGACCGGTCCGCGGGTGCGTCTTTAAGTATGTGATTCATGCGGGGCAGCAATGTAAGCCGGGCGGCGGGGTATGCTTTTTTGAGCAAAAGGGCATTGGCACTACTCACCTGGAGGTCATTCTCGCCCTGTACCAGCAATACAGGTATATGCAATTTCTTTATTTCAGCCTGTGGGTCATACTTGAGCCACGAGCGCAGGTAAGGCTGTATTGAGGAGCGAAATAACGACATATAGTCTTCCTTTACATTGTACACACCATATCCGGCTTTAAGGCTATCCAGCAATATGGTTACTTCGTCAGCCTTCGTTTTTGACTGAGCCAGGTATTGGTCCTTTATTGTTTTATCAGCGGGCTCCCCTGCCCCTGCGATTGAAATAAATTTTTTCACGCCTCCTTTTTGGGCTGCTATCATCCCTACCAGCGATCCTTCGCTATGGCCTGCAATAATAACATAGCTGAAGCGGGCATCTTTCTTCAGCAGCTGCACAAACCCAACCGCATCAGCGACCATATCATCAAAGCTCAAAGCGGCCTCACCAGTCATTGCTGCCGCACTCTCCCCTACGCCTCTTTTATCAAACCGCAGGCAGGCGATTCCGGCCTTCAGCAATGAATCAGCTATCATCCTGTAGGCGTTGGTGCGAAGCCCAATATTGTTGTTGCCGTTGCGGTCAGTGGGGCCGGAGCCGGCTATTAAAAAAACGACCGGAACTTTTTTAGCGCCCGGGGGTACTGTAACCGTACCATACACCTTGCCGGTTGCGGTACTCAGCACGAAGTTTGAAGGCTGCCGGGCCTCTTCAGGTTCATCAGCCACAAACCTGAAGTTATCAAGCCGGCCATTGTCTAATGACGTTACCAGCATTACCGTTGCCTTATCAAATGTGACCCTGTAGTAAGAAAACGCCTGCATTGTGCGCACATATACATAGCCTTTCATATTGCCCATTGATGCCTGCACCTGGGTCAACATCTGAGTCGTTTTATCGGCCGGCATCATGCCTTGTATGCGTGTGGAGAAAAGAGCAAATACGCTGTCGCTGTTATTGCTGTTGTAAAAGCGTTGAAATTTACCTACGGCTTCCGTAAGCAGGGTATTTTCGTGGGCGCTGGCCGGCACCTGCGCCATAAGCAGCAAGAAGATTAGTAAAAGATTTTTCATGTTTCTGTTCCCTTAAATGTTTCTATGGCATTACCTGCCTGGCATCTGTAGCGAAATACGGCGGTATTGAAAGCAAAAGTAATCTTTAGCCGGTGAATTTTCTGTGGACATAAAAAGGATGAGTAAGCGCAGTGGGGGGGGCGGCAAACAACAATTGCAAAATAGCAGTTAAAATATTATATATCTTATGACACACCAATATATTCATACTGTTTCCAAAAATTACATTAGGTTTGAAAAATGATTACAAGGCTCTTGCGGGAGGGTTTCCTGTCTGTTATTTTTTTACTCGCGACACTTATATCCGCCGCACAACCTACATTGCCTGACCTCACCGGCTCCAACGAAAACGGCCTTGCGTTGCTGTCGTGGACCTGCCAGTATGATGGTGTTAAGTCCATAAGTGTACTGCGGTCGGCAGACAGCAATTTCAACTATTCCACAATTGGCTATGTAAAGAAATTATACAAGGGTGTGCAGGGCTACATTGACGGGCACCCCTATGCCGGAAAGAATTTTTACAAGCTGTCTATAGTGTTTAACTCCGGCCTTACATGGACAAGCAACCATTATGGGGTCGATATTGATGAAGCCTCTATTAAAAACCGCCGCAACCTGCCATCAAACGAGGCGCTGCAGAAGCTACTGGTTACTGATATAGCAGAAAAAGCAACAAAAGACGATAAAGTAAAAAAGAAAACGGTAGCGCAGGCTGACCGGGACAGGTACATGGAGGTATTGAAAAAAGAACCTGAAGCCGTTGCCGATAAAGAAGTGCGTCCAAAATTCAAACTAAAAAATGATGAAACGGCTATTGACCCATTGCTGGAAACCATGCCGGAAAGCAGCCGCAAAAAAATGAGCATTACTTACAGCAATGATAATGAAGAAATTAATGCCGGGCAATATATAAAAGAAGAACACAAAACAGCAGAGGCACCAAGGAAGAAAGTAAGCATCACATTTGATGACAAAGAAGACATAAGTACATTTATTGAAACAATGCCGAAGGAACCTGGGCGAAAAATAACGCTCAGTTACAACCAGGAATCAGGGGACTTAAACCCAGAGTCTTATATTGATGAGAAGAAAAATGCAGCGCCCAAGAAAAAAATAACGCTCACTTTTAAAAACGAGGAAGAAGTGCAGGCATATGTTGAGACTTTGCCGAAAGCAGCAAAAAATAAGATAACCATGTCTTATAACATTGACTCTATAATAGGTAACGCGACGCCTGAACCTCCGAAAGTGAAGCTAAGCATCAGATTCACTGATGACCTGTCTTCTACCAATGCGTCCAATTCCATCAAATCGAAATTCGTGACGACTGACCCGGTATCAGGCAATGTGATTATTGGTTTGCCTGATGATATTGCCACGCACCACTATTCAATAAAATTTTTTGATAAAGACAACCGAATGGTGATAGAAGTGCCCAAACTGAATATGGGGCAAATAGTAATGGACAGGCGAAATTTTCAGAAAAAAGGGCAATATAAGTTCACCATCCGCAAAGATGTGCTTGAACTGGAGTCAGGTTACATTTCCATTTATTAGCCTTTACATTATTTATTCGTTGTTATTCCTGGTGTTGCTGGCATCATCCATTTCGTGGGCCTGCAACATTTGTTCCCATTCGGGGCCAAGCTGTAAAGATGTGCCCATGTACATTTTCATCATCTGCACCATTTCCTCGGCATCCCATGAGTAGACACCTGCGGCGAAATAGAGTTTGCCCTGCGGCGTATCAAAATAGAGATTACCATCCTGGTGTAGCGTTTGTATCAGTTGCTCCTGGGTCTCAAAACCGAAGTAGTCAAAACACTTTCCTTTTAGCGGGTGATCGGTTTTAGCTGCTATGCCTTCATAGTGCAGTGCGCCCAGCAGCCGCCAGTCATACCGCCTTACCTGGCGTGAAAAAATAGTTTTCTTTACTAGTGCAATGCACTGGCTGTCTAATAATATGCACTCACTAAAAACGATGCGCATTAAAAAGCGCCTTGCGGCGAGAAAATAAAGCAGACCTGCCCCAATGCAACCTACCCAATGCACATAATTGTGCCCGAACGGCACAGCCTGTATAAAAAAAATGGTGGCCAGCCCGGCTGTGAAAAGGAATTCAAAGGCGTATAAAATCCGCAGGCGTTTGCTGGATCGGTTGCCCATGTTTATCAGCAGGCTTCTTTCGCCCCATAGGTATGTAATTTCCTGTTTTGCCACAATAGGGTATTAATAGAGTTAAATCATTATTGTTTCACTTGCCGATATTATTTCCGCGCCAAAAACATTCCCAAATTCTATTACCAGTTTATCTTTTATTTCCTGCTCATCAACGGCCCTGCCCAGTTCTTTTTTAATTGAGGTAACACTTTTATCTGTTATGCCGCAGGGCACTATGTAGTTAAAATAGCTGAGATCAGTGTTTACATTGAGCGCAAAACCATGCATGGTTACCCAGCGGCTGCAGCGCACACCCATGGCGCATATTTTGCGTGCTTTGCTTTTGTCTTCAGCGTCAAGCCACACACCAGTCGCTCCCGCCAACCGCCCGCCCACAATTCCGTATTGGGCTAAGGTGCGGATTATCACCTCTTCCAGCCCGCGCATGTACTTGCCGAGGTCAGTAAAAAAACGCTCCAGGTCAAGTATGGGGTATCCCACTACCTGGCCGGGGCCGTGGTAAGTTATATCTCCTCCCCTGTTTGTTTGGGAAAAAGTGACGTTCATTTCCTTTAGTTTCTCGTTATTGACCAGCAGATTAGCCATTTGGCCACTTTTCCCGATGGTATATACATGCGGATGCTCGCAAAAAAGAAGGTGGTGCACTGTATCAGCGCCTTCTTCCTTGTCTTGCTCCGTTGCATTGTACCATTTGGCTTTAGCTTCAAGGTTAGCCTTCATTAGTGTTTCTTGGTAACCCCAGGCCACATTGTACGCCACCATGCCTAAATCCTGAAAAAAAATTGTTTCCATAGAATAGTACGCAAGTTAGGGAGAAAAAGTATTTGTTGAATTATCTGGAGAATTACAGCGTATAATTATGTTTTTATGAACAGGTAGATTGAATGAAAAATAAATCACGCTCTATTTTTCCTCTATCTCTCTAAAATCCTTCTTGAAATAAAACAAATAGTAAATGGCCAATACGGTAAGCCCTATTACAAACAGAACTACAGCTACCGGACGCATATCCTTCTTGAAAAACTCCCCACCCATCCATATGGAGTTACCTGATATCCAAAGACATACAGCAAGATTATGCATAAGGTCAGTAATGGTTTTACGGCTGCGCCACAGCAACCAAAACGCGACGGACAGCGTAGGGAATATCATTATAAGCGCCCCGGTTCTCCACTCCATGGCCCAAAATGTGTCTTTCAACAGCCATAATAATATGTGCGCATTTTCTATCCATCGGTATGATGGGGTATCAGCCCGTACCGTGGCTGGTTGCCGCACTTCGCTGTGTTCTGTTTCCATAAACTTTTCTAAAAATACCCTAATCTTTCTACCGAACCAATATTAACAATATTTATCGATAAACGGGTCATATTGCCCTGTGCTGTCTGTCTTTACATTTTAAATTTGCCTACCTTTGCGCCACTTTTTA
>JACMPD010000039.1 GCA_014377675.1 Taibaiella sp. | reverse complement strand
TCGGTAAATCTGAAGACCGAAAGCCCTACAGCAGGGATAAAGACAGCGGTGACGGAAAATCTTTTGAAAAGAAGCGACCCTTTCCTAAGCGTGCTGACGATGGCAAGGGACAAAGTAAGAGCGACAGCCCTTACCGTAAGAAGGAGAACAAACCGTTTGAAAGAGGCGACAGGGAAGGTGCGAAGCCACGCATAGAAGATAAATACGATAAAAAGAAAGATAAGCCAAGTTACTCCAACCCCTTCAGGGACGGTGGTGGCGAAGACAAGCCGGCCAGAAAAAGAGTAGCCCGTTCTGACGAGAAAAGACCTTTTAAAAAAGAAGGTTCTGACCAGCCTTATACACCCACCGAGCGGAGAAAAGTAGTACCACCCCCTGAGGCTGTGGTGGAGGAGCCGAAGAAAAGAAGAAAGCCGAAGCATGATGACGATGATGACGATGATTACTTCGATGAAAAGGCAGCTAAAAAAGCCAAAAGCGACGAACCGGAAATAATGCCGCTCAATAAATATCTTGCCCATAGCGGTGTATGCAGCCGTCGTGAGGCAGCTGAAGTGATAAAAGATGGGAAAGTAAAAGTAAATAACGAAGTGGTGACGGAGCCGGGCTACAAGGTGCAGCTTGACGATATCGTTTCCATGAATGAAAAAAAGCTGGGCCTGCAAAAGGGCATGGTGTACATTCTGCTCAATAAACCTAAAGACTACATTACTACTAATGATGATCCGCAGGGCAGGAGAACAGTGATGGATCTTGTTGAAGGAGCTGATGCCGAGCGTTTGTTCCCCGTGGGGAGGCTGGACAGGATGACTACCGGTCTGCTGCTCATCACCAATGATGGCGACCTTACCCAAAAAATGGCCCATCCGTCTTACAATATGAAGAAAATATATCAGGTTACGCTTGATAAGCCCCTTACCAAGGCTGATGCAGAGCAAATAGTGGCTGGTGTTACGCTTGATGATGGGGTGGCGCACGTAGATACGCTCGCTTACCTGGAATCAAAAAATGAACTTGGCTTGGAAATACACTCTGGCAAAAACAGGATTGTCCGCCGCATTTTTGAATCGCTGGGGTATGTAGTTGAAAAGCTGGACCGCGTAATGTACGCCGGCCTCACCAAAAAGAACGTTCCCCGTGGCAGGTGGCGCTATCTTACTGAGCGCGAGATAGTACTCCTGAAACATTTTAAATCGTAATCATTTTATTAAATTACCTGGCTCATAGTATTTGATGGATACTATGGGCCAATTTTATTAAATACATTCGCTAACTCTATAACTGTATGAAAAGGACAGGTTTGTTGTTCGTTTTATTGCTCACTTGTGCCTCGGTAATGCTAGCGGCACCGGTACTGCAAACAAACCTTGCGCTTAAATACATTGCCAGGGGGCCACGTGTGAAAAGCAGTCATCCGCCGGTGTTTATACTGCTGCATGGTGTGGGTAGCAATGAGCAGGACCTTTTTAGCCTTGCTGAGCAGCTTCCCACTGAGGCACTCGTTATTTCAGCACGTGCACCAATAGCGCTGAGCAAGGATGGCTATGGCTGGTACCATCTTAATTTTGGTGATGGTGTGCCGAAGAACGACCCGGCCGAGGCCGAAATAAGCAGGAAACTGATACTTACTTTTATAGAGCAGGTTGTGAAGCAATATAATGCCGATGCAAAGCGGGTTTACCTCCTCGGTTTCAGCCAGGGCGCAATAATGAGCGAATATGTGGCCCTCACGGCACCTCAAAAAGTTAAAGGCATTATAGCCCTCAGTGGCCGACTGCTTGATGAAGTACCGCCGAAAGCCGCTGCAAAGGATAAGCTAAAGGAGCTCTCCGTTTTTATAGCGCACGGCACTAATGATAAGGTACTGGATGTAAAATATGGCCGCGCAGCAAATAAATATTTTACCGCCCAGGACATAAACACAACATATAAAGAATATAATATGGGCCATGAAATATCAGCCTCGGAAATGGCTGATATAAAACAATGGCTGCTTAAAAATTAAGCACTCAGGTGCATAAAAAAGGGCTGTTTCTTGTAAATGAAACAGCCCTTTTTTATTGCATGGCGCATCGGTATAGCGCTTTTATGAGTGATGCATTTTAACTCATCCTGCTATTGCAGCAGAAAAGATAATATCAATAGTCAAAGTCATCTTTCCGCGCCCAGTCCCAGGAAAAAGGCATCAGCGAAAGTGACAAAGAAAGCCCTGTCTTTCCGGTAACGAGGTTATCAACAGAACCGCCTGAATAACCAGTGCCGCTGGTAACGAATGATAGGTCGCTTTCGGTAGTATTTACAAGGTTTATAGTTCCGAAGTAGGCGGTAGCGCGGACTTTAAAAGCAATGCCGGCAAAGTACCCCATTTCAAACATAATGAACTTGCGTGATGAAAAGCATGCATCAGGTGTTATTACTTTAGATATGGCAAGTGACGGCGCTATACCAACGGCGGTAGTGAAAAGGAACTTACTTTTTTTATTCAAGATAGCTTCGCCCCCTGATTTATAAGCTATGCCGATAGGAAGCAAGTATTGGTAAACAAAACCTGTTTCAGTGACGGTAGTTTCAGGGGAGTAAGCGATGGTGCCCACATTATAGTTAAAGAGATTTACCGTTGATGCAATGTCGAGCCCGAATGCTCCTTCCTTGCCTGACTTGGAGAAGGGAAAGAAAAATCCTTCGGTTACGCTGTACGAGGCTGTGCTTTTAACTGTGGTTTTTATATTTTTGGCATATACGTCATCGTAGTAGCGCTGTTTAATGTCAATATTCATCATGCAGGTGCCAACACCTATGTAATAACGCTGCATCATTCTTTTTCCGGCTTTGCTGGAGCGGGCATAAGAGCTATATGCCCTTAATAAGCGCTGCGCGCTTGCGTGGTCAGCAATTAAAAATAAAAACAGACAAATAGAGAGTAATTTTAATTTCATACAGGTTTGATTTGGAAGCAAAAGTAAAAAATAATGTTACAATAGTTAATTTTTGCAAAATCTTTACCGGTAATTATTTTTTTGGCTTTATACCGAAGTCTACCCGATAATAAAATATGGGTAAAAAGCCAAGCTGGTATTGATAATAAAAAGGGTCTTTGCCCTGTGCGGCAAGGTCAGCACTGTAAGCGTTGGATAATACATTTTTAGTGTTGAGCACATTCACCAGGTCAAGCGCTATCTCATGGGTCACCCGGCGGGAATTGAATTTGGCGCCTATTTTCAGGTCTGCTCTGAAGTAGGCGGGCAGCGTAAGGGTGTTGCGTGCACTGTCATACACCACCACATCGCCATAGGCCGAGGACGCCGCTGTATCAACAGGCGAATAGAGCTTGCCCCCAATAAAAGTCACTTTAGCGCCTGCTAAAAATGTGCTGTAAGTGCCCAGCTTGTGCTCATAGCCAGCAAGCAGGTTAACGGCGTACTTAGTATTAAAGTCAGTACTGCGGTACACGCCATCATTTCCGGTCGCTTTTGAATCGAACAAGGAACCGGTTAGCATGTAGTAATACCCGTTGGTCATTCTTTTTTCAAGCGTCAGCTCCAGTCCGTAGTTGTAGCCCTTGCCTGTGTTTTGGAGTGGGCCTGGGAAGTCGCGGGAGAAAGATGAGCCCTGGTTAAGCACTGAATAGGATGAGCCGGCCCTTTTTTCAACCGGTACATCAAACAAATATTGCATGTAGCTTTCCAGCCTCATGCGCATCACCTTGCTGAGCGTACGCTCATAGGCGGCCACAAGGTGGTGGCTGCGGGTAAAGCCAACATTGTAGTTATGCATGTTAGTTGCTGCGTTTTGCGGCAGGTGGGCAAAATACTGATAAAGCTGCTGCATCTGGCTGTGGAGGCCATAGCCGGCAGTGAAAATATCCGCATCAGTAGCCGCCCAGCGCATGCCTAACCGCGGCTCCACGGACACTGAGCCATTATGTGATAGGTACTGGCTGTGCAGCCCGCCGTTTACAGTTACATTGTTCGCAAACCTTATTTTATACTGCAAATAGCCCTCGGTAAGGTTGGTGCCGCCAACGTAGTCTGACCTGCGCTGCCAGTTGACCAGTGAGGTAGGGTATTGCCGGCTGCTGTCCAGCAGGTTAAGGTGGTAGTAGTTATTGATCACACCGAATTTGAGCGTTTGTCTCGCGGATATTTTTTTATTCACATACCAATGCGCCACAGTAGAGGCAGTAATATAGTCATACCCTAAAATTGGCTTCAAAGATGTAAGCTGGTACAGCGTATCCCTGAAGGCTTTCAGGTGATTTGCTGTTACCTCATTACCTGTTTGCGCTATAGTGATTTGCATATAAGTCGAGGCGTTGATATTGCGGGTGTATTCAGCACCCACGAAACCCGTGTTTGCGGTAAAATACTGGTCTCGGTCTGATTCGCCGTACAACTCGGCTGATGGTGCTTTTAACGTGCTTACAATCAAATCTATACTGCTGGTACCGCCTATGCCAAAGAAACTCAGGTTGCCTTTTTTGCCCATAGGAAAGTTGAGTTTGAAGGTAGCGTCCTGGTACCTGGGTACCGACGCGGTGCCTATTTTAATATGTAACCCCTCAAACAGTTGCAACGTAGAGTAGCGGTAACTGACAAGATAGGAGGACCCCGCCTTGCGGGATATTGGTCCTTCCGCCGCCATTTCAGTCCCCAGAAAACCAAGCTGTGCGGTGAACTCATGCCTGTTGCTGTTGCCATTCCTCAGTTTCAGGTCAAAGACCCCCGCAACTGCATTGCCATACTCAGCAGGGAAGGCACCGGTAAAAAAATCACTGTTGGAGAGGGTTTTGCTGTTCAGCATACTTACCGGGCCGCCGGTAGTGCCGGGGATGGAAAAATGGTTCGGGTTGGGTATGTCAATACCTTCAAGCCGCCAAAGAACCCCCTGCGGTGAGTTACCACGGATAACAATGTCATTACGGGAATCATTACCGCCCTGTGCTCCTGCGAAATTGGAGGCCATACGCGCCGGGTCTGACCGGCTGCCCGCATAGCGTTCTGTTTCCTGCACATCAAATGTTTTAGTGCTTACCAGTGCCATATCATTTATATGCTCCCGTCTGCGGCTCACCACTACTTCTTTCATGTTTATGGCCTCTTCCTCCATATCTATATTCAGCACTACCTCTTTGGCTGATGTAACCGGTATATCGGCAACTGAGTAGGAAGTATAGCCCAGGTACGATGCCGCAAAATTGTGTTTCCCGACCGGTACACTGTCAATGCGGTACACACCATTTGTATCAGTAATGCCGCCCGTTGCAGTACCTGCATCAGTTACCATTACTGATACGCCCACCAATGCGGTATGTGTTTCCTTATCTGCCACACGGCCGGTAATGCGCTGGCTGCGCTGGCCCCACAATACCGCCGGAATAAGAAAGACAGAGATGTAAAAGCAAAATTTAGTAACCATAAGAATGCAATGTGGAAGTAAGGTATATAAATTTATTGTTTGCAGGAAATGGGGGCGTCATTTCTATGCCGGCTTCATAAACATAACTACAGATTTGCTGATAGGTGTGCGAGCGCTCTGCGGGTACAAAAATCCTGGTACAGAGAGGTTAAAGGTTTGAGAAGGGATGGTAATAGTCCGTTAGGGGAAGAATAGGTTTTAATAGTGAATACACAGCCGCTGGGTATCTGTTGCAGGGTGAATATTGAAATCCCACGCTCAAGATGGCCTTCAAGGGTTTCGTATGAAAAGCCTTGTTTTAAAGGTGTGTTGAATATCTCCTTAATCCTCACACCTGCCAATAATTTTTGGGATATAGTTTTAGCAGGGGGTAAAAATACCTGTTGCACAATAGTATCATCAATACGCATGCCGCGGTTTTCGTGAGCCCATTGGGTATACCCCTGGAGTATATGCGGCGGAAATATATTGTAGCTCCACAAACTGCTGGTTTGCAAATCAGCAAGGTTACGTTCAATTTTTACTGATGCTGTTTTTCTTTTTAGCTGAGCAGGGTCATAGGGTATTACAGTTGTGTTTTTCAGTGTTGCGAGATGCTGCGAAAACTTTCTCTGCTGGTTAGTAATAAATAAATTCATAGCCTGTTTTTGGGTACTGTCTCATTTTCAAAAATAATCTTTTCTGGGTAAAATCAGTTGGTATTAAGTAAATTCGCCAAATTTTTATTAATGACGGGTAATTATAATGCATATGAAGTTAAAGAGGTGAATGCGGATAAATCTATCAAATATCTGTTTTTTAGTAGAGGAGATTCTGATATTTTCAAGGCTGTTGCCTTTGATTATATACAAGATTTTAAGGGATATCCTTTGTTTAATTTAGGATTTGGTGACTATATATTAGAAACGGAGGAGATAGACGACTCCGTAAATTCTAATAACGGGGATATGCATACGGTTTTTTATACAGTATTGAGTACCGTGCCTAAGTTCTTTGTGGTGCATCCTAACGCTTTAATGGTTGTCGAAGGAAGCGACCACACCCATGACTTTTGGGACAAATGCAAAAAAGATTGCAAAAAAAATTGCACGGACACATGTAAAAACCTAAATCGCAGGATAAAAACATACAGATATTTTGTAAACAAAAATTACGCTACTCTAATTAAAGATTATTCATTTTTTGGGGGCACAAGAGAAATGGGAACTGTTATAATTCACGACGATTATGAGATAGGTAGAGAATATGATTTGGTTTTTTGCAAAAGAAACATATCTTTACCATATGAAAACTAAGGAAAATAATACCGAGAAGTTGGTAAAAGTGCCGCAAGCCGGGTTGCTATCTTTAGTCGCCGATAAAATTAAAGACAAGGTTTTATTCCCGGAAAAAGTAGAAAGGATAAAACTGTATCTTAAGAATGTAGAAGTAGCGAAGTAATTTTTTAACATAATTTTTAAGGCTGCAATATTGCAGCCTTTTGTTATTCCTGATTTTTTTCTATTATAATTCCTCTTTCCCTGGTACTTCTATCTGAACAAGATTGCATATTTTTTCTATTATCACCGGCTTTAACGTCGGCTTTGTTTCCACTGCAATGGTAAGCCCTAAAGACCTACGACCGCGAAAATTGTAGTAAGCAAAGTGCGCCCAAAAATATTTTGTATCAAAAATTTGGTTTTCCGGATAATGTGTGTAACTTTATTTCGGTAAATAGAATGGCAAACGAGTAGATTTGTAACCCGGCAATAACTGTTGATTTTAATTTTTAATGTACTCTTTCTGCTACAAAAAGTGCCTCCCGGTGCTCAATTATTGTTTTGTATGTGTGTAAAATGGCTTTTTTAACCCGTTTTTATGGACTATTGACTAATTTTCATGCCATTAATTCACTTTTATTAATTCCAAACTCCTATCTTTGCGCAAAATTTCGGAGTAGTAATGAATTGTAAACGTTTCTTTTCCCTGTTAGTGTTGGTGTTCGGGCTGTTTGGGCAACCCGGTTTTTCATTCGGTCAGGCCGAAGGAAATACCGCTGAAGTAGCCCCTGAGGGTGCAGAAGGTCCCAAAAAAGAAGGTATTAATATTACCGAGCTGGTGTTCGGCCACGTTTCTGATTCTCATGAATGGCATTTTTTCAGCACCAAAAAGGAAAATGGCGAAGAGTCGCCTGTAGCTGTCCCCCTGCCTATGATCATTTACCAGCCAGGCACAGGCCTGAAAATATTTTCATCGCACCATTTCGAAGACTGGCATCATGGCGCTGAAGGCAGCCTGGTAAGCAACTCATACGAAGGGCTGCACATTGAAAAAAAGATAAAAGAGAAGGTTGTAGCCGAAGATGGCAGTAAAGTTTATGATTTGTCGATCACAAAGAATGTCGTTTCTATGATTATTGGTGTGGTACTCCTCCTTACAATAATGTTATCTGCTTCAAAAAAATACCAGGCCAACGGCACCAACGCCCCTAAAGGCATGCAGAATTTTATAGAGGTGGTAATCATATTTATTAGGGATGAAGTGGCTATACCTAACTTGGGCCACAACGCTAAAAAGTTCATGCCTTTATTGCTCACCATTTTCTTTTTTATCTGGATCAATAATCTTCTTGGCTTGCTGCCCGGTGGTGCTAACTTCACCGGCAATATCGCGGTAACTGCTTTCCTCGCTCTGGTTGCTTTCATAGTAATGATCGCTAATAGCAACAAGCATTTCTGGAGCCATTTGTTGAATCCACCTGACGTTCCGTTCCTGGTAAAGTGTCTGCTGGTGTTGATAGAGTTGATGTCATTAATCATCAAGCCGGTCGCTCTTATGATACGTCTTTTTGCAAATATGCTTGCAGGGCACATCGTAATATTGAGTGTTATTTGTTTAATATTTATATTCGCAGGCATCAGCAAGGTTGTTGGTGGTGTATTTATCCCTGTTTCTCTGGCGTTTTCAGTATTTATGTTCATGCTTGAGTTACTGGTTGCGGCAATACAGGCGTTCATATTCGCTAACCTTACCGCGGTATTCTTAGGTCAGTCAATGGAGGGTGGTCATGATGATCATCATGATACGGAAGTACATCACTCACCAAAGGAAATTATAGCTTAGTTTTTTTAATCAAAATCCATATACAATGGCAGTTTTAATGAACACAATTATGTTAGCCAGTGACCTGGCGAAAGCGGGTGGCGCGATTGGCGCGGGTATCGCAGCTTTAGGCGCGGGAATGGGTATCGGTCAGATTGGTAAAGGTGCGGTTGAGGCTATTGCCCGCCAGCCCGAGGCAGTTAGTGATATCCGTGCTAACATGATCCTTACTGCGGCGTTCGTAGAGGGTGTGGCTCTGTTTGCGGTAATCGCAGGTATCCTCGCTATCTTCGCATAGCAGCCAAATGAACTGATTGCATCCCGGCATAGGGCCGGGGTGCAGTTATTTCTAAAATCAATAACATTATTTGTCTATACCTTACTATTATTACCCACCTTTATCAATCAAGTAATTTACATTCAACAATTATACAAAATGGATTTGTTAACCCCGGAACTCGGACTATTCTTCTGGACACTTATCGCCTTTCTCGCGGTATTTCTTATTCTTAAAAAATTTGCCTGGAAACCCATACTTGCTTCATTGGGCGAGCGTGAAAAAGGTATTGCTGATTCAATTTCAGCAGCTGAGCGCATCAAAGGCGAAATGACGCAGCTGAAATCAGAAAACGAGAAACTGATGGTTCAGGCACGTGAAGAAAGGTCTGTAATGTTGAAGGAAGCCAAAGAAATGAAAGATAAGATTGTGAACGAAGCCAAGGAACAAGCTAAAGCCGAAGCGAACAAAATTATCATTGACGCCCAGCTGCAGATACAACAGCAGAAAATGGCTGCTATGACTGAAGTGAAGAACGAAATTGGAACACTCGCTATTGAAGTGGCTGAGAAAATTTTGCGTAAACAACTGAATTCAAACGAAGGCCAGGAAGCTTATATGAGCATGTTGTCTAAAGACATTAAGCTGAATTAATCCTGTTTAATAATTTGCACGGGCGAATTATATATAATACTAAAACGGTTCTAAGTTTATCCATTGTCGGGTTGCCGGAATGAAGAGTTGTTAAATTTAAAGAATATATGCGAAATCCACGTCTTGCGTCTCGATATGCGAAATCATTACTTGACCTTGCGATAGAAAGAAACAGTGTGCCTGAAACGCTAGCTGATATACAATTGCTGAACAGTGTCTGCAGAAGTAGCCGTGAATTTAAAGTGATGTTGCAAAGCCCTGTAGTACCTGGAGCAAAAAAGCTGTCGGTCATTAATGCGGTGGTAAGTGACAGGTTACATGAACTCACAAAGGCATTCATCTCCCTGCTGGTTACCAAGGGCAGAGAGCTCAATCTGCCTGAAATAGGGGAAGCGTTTATAGATCAGTACAATATCTTGAAAAACATTAAGATCGTTAAAGTGACTACCGCAGCTGCAATGGATGAGAAGATGAAAGGGACAATTATGGACAAAATCGCTACTTTTATGCCAGGAGCAACTATTCAACTTACATCAGTAATTGATGAAAACCTGATAGGTGGTTTTGTGCTTGAAGTTGGTGACAGATTGTTTGATGCCAGTGTAAAGAAAAAACTAAACGACATTAAAACTGACATAGTTGACTACAGCTATGTGAACAGGATGTAAATGCATGGCGGCATAAATCCCGCTGATTACTAAACAAGAATTTTAACTTTTGAATTAATAATATATGGTTGATATTAAACCGGATGAAATATCGGCGATATTGCGCCAGCAACTGAGCAACGTTGACGGGGCCGCAAGCCTTGAAGAAGTGGGTACCGTATTACAGATAGGCGATGGTATTGCCCGCGTATATGGTCTTAACGGCGTTCGCCAGGGTGAACTTGTTGAGTTTGACAATGGTGTAAAAGCCATTGCCCTCAATCTCGAAGAAGACAATGTGGGCGTGGTATTGATGGGTGATTATATGCAGATCCGTGAAGGAGACAGGGTGCGCCGTACCAGCAAAATCGCTTCTATAAAAGTAGGCGAAGGAATGGTAGGCCGCGTTGTTAACACACTCGGTGAGTCAATTGACGGTAAAGGACCAATTAAAGGCGAACTGTATGAAATGCCGCTGGAGCGTAAAGCCCCGGGCGTTATCTTCCGTGAGCCGGTAAAAGAGCCGCTACAGACTGGTATTAAGGCCATTGACGCCATGATACCTATTGGCCGCGGGCAGCGTGAGCTGGTTATCGGTGACCGTGGTACTGGCAAGACTGCCATCTGTATTGATGCCATCATCAATCAAAAAGAGTTTTACACAGCTGGTAAGCCGGTTTATTGTATATATGTGGCTATCGGTCAGAAAGCATCTACTGTTGCCGGAGTTATGAAGACATTGGAAGATGCCGGCGCTATGGTGTATACCACTATCGTGTGTGCGTCAGCCGCTGATCCTGCTCCGCTTCAGTTCTATGCTCCCTTCGCCGGTGCTGCCATTGGTGAATTTTTCCGTGATACAGGTCGCCCTGCGCTGGTTGTATATGACGATCTTTCAAAGCAGGCCGTGGCCTATCGCGAGGTATCGTTGCTACTCCGCCGCCCGCCGGGCCGTGAGGCTTATCCGGGTGATGTATTCTATCTCCACAGCCGTTTGCTGGAGCGTGCCGCCAAAGTTATTAACAATGACGCCATCGCAAAACAAATGAATGACCTGCCGGAAAGCATCAGGCACATGGTGAAAGGTGGTGGTTCGTTAACCGCGCTTCCAATCATCGAAACTCAGGCTGGTGACGTATCTGCGTACATACCTACGAATGTGATCTCCATCACTGACGGACAGATATTCCTCGAGTCTAACCTCTTTAACGCCGGTATCAGGCCCGCTATCAACGTGGGTATCTCTGTAAGCCGCGTAGGTGGTAACGCCCAGATCAAGTCAATGAAGAAAGTATCAGGTACGCTGAAGCTCGACCAGGCTCAGTACCGTGAGCTGGAGGCGTTCTCCAAGTTTGGTGGTGACCTTGATGCTACTACCAAAAATATCATTGATAAAGGTGCCCGTAACGTGGAAATGCTGAAACAATTGCAGTATAGCCCTTACAGCGTGGAAAAGCAGGTTGCGATGGTATACCTTGGTACCAACAACATAATGCGTGAAATACCACTGAAAAACATACGCGCTTTTGAAGACATGTTCCTAGTTCAGATGGAAATGAAACTTCCTGATGTGCTGAAAGAATTCAAAAAGGGAAATCTTCCTGAAGATGGCATAGCCAAGATGTTGAAACTCGCCCAGGATTTGATTCCTCAGTTCAAGAAATAATATTTTTTGATGCTATATAAAGAAGCTCCCTGATTTCCGGGAGCTTCTTTCGTTTTACACATCTGGTGTTTTGTTTACGATATTTATGGCAGGCTCCCTTACTTACATTTACAATTTCCTCTTGCCTGGCGTCAATGAAGGGGAGAGCTTTATAGGCCATTGGTATTTCTTTGGGCCTTGATATACGCATGGGCTTGTTCTAACGAATAGCCCAAATACAAGCCATTCTCCATATTGCTCCTTCTCCGGTAAAACTCATTCAGTTTGGGAGTAGGCATCACCCGGATTTTCTTTTGTTTCTAAATAAGTAAACAGCTGCATTATCTCCGCTTCATTTGCCGCATCAACATAATTATGCAGTTTTTTTCTGATTTCTGTTTGATTTATCAGCAGGTTTATATTACAAATAAATTATAAAAAAATTTTTATGTTTTTAGTCTTAGTTTAGGTAAATGTGGTTTGTAGCATATTATTTGTCAG
>JACMPD010000038.1 GCA_014377675.1 Taibaiella sp. | reverse complement strand
TGAAAGCGAGGTTGGCAATAAAAATGTTGTTATTGAATACATTGTTAAAAACCGGGTAAAAAATAATATCGCAATTGCTGAGTCAGAACCAGTATTTGCAAACGGACATTCCGAAAAATATGAACTGCTGTCAGAACCGGTTGATGAAGAGCAGGAAACATTTGGTGCAAAAGCAAGCAATATCCATACTTCTGTTCAACACAACAGAAAAGATAATTCCCGTTCAGTTTATGCAGCCAGCGTTACTTCAAAGGCAACGCGCCGGCAAAATGCTATTGCTGCAACAAGGAAGGAAAAGTTAAGCACAACATCTTCAACGCATTTAGCTGCGAAAAAAAGTAAAAAAATAAATGCGTCTGAGATAGCTGGTACGTCTTCTTTCGCTGGTACATTACAAGATAATGGAGAAAGGAAGAACGTAGCTACTGCAAACCTGCGTGGCAATGCTGAGCCGACCTTGCCAAAAGAAATTACCGTTAAAGCTAACGGCAATATACCAGCAGCAGCACCAACTTTAACCGCCACGAATATAACTGCCGCAAAAGCTGCGACAGATAAAAGGAATTCAATAAATGCAATTGCGGCCGTTGCTGATAAACCTGTTTCTATGGCAGGCGCAACAAAAATTACTGATGAAGTACATCATAAAATAGCCACCAGTAAAGCACTGGCTGGTAAACATACCGCAGCAATAGTTGCAGTGTACAATTCACTAACCAAAAATACAGTTACAGCACACACATCACTGCATAAAGTTAGCACAGAAACAACCGAACCGGGTGTTATTAAGGTTTCTCCGTCAGCCACTTTAGCTACGCAAGTAGCCACTGCTAAAACGATGCAAAATGGCAGTAACATGTACCAGGCTGGTACAACAGAGGTAAATACCTCTGCCACAGCGAAACAGACAGTTGTAACAGCAGACAATAAAAAGAAAAAATTTGCTACTTCCGTTGCTAAAGTAACTAATAGTGTTACTGACTTCAACGGTAAAAAACACAATGATGTCTTATCACCATCTGCTGCTGTCAGCAAAAGCGGTTTGGCTGATTCGAAAGCCGTTGCTGCGTCAGCGCCTGAAGTAAACCGCACAGCGATAAATTCATCAAACGTAAAAACAGATATTGCAAGCAATAAACTTGCAGATGGTAAAATAACAAAAGCAAAATTAATCCCCATTAAATCTGCATCAAATACAACGTCGGCTAAGACTTCAGCTGACGTAACTGATGTTAGAAGTAATGTAGTAACTACAAATGGACGTATTGTAGTTCCTGTGTCCATAGGGAAAAGCCCATTAGCTTCAGCGACAGGCGGACACAAGCAATTAAACGCTACACAAATTAGGCGTAGTAAAAATAAGTTAATAGTAAATTCAGGGATAGCTGGAAACAGCAAAGACATGGCCAACATAACTGATGTAACTATTGCCCAAACTGCAAATAGTGATAACACTATTTCAGATAAAACACTCAGTACATCGCAATCTTATTCGGCTAAAGTGAAAGATAAGTCGCCCCATAGTGTAGTGCCAGTTCCATTAGTTAAAAACAAATCGTTGGTGCAGTCTGGGGCTGTAGCCGCAAAACCTGTCAGCCCCAAACCTGGCAATAAAGTTGCTCCCGCTGTTCCTTTAAGTGTTGTAGCGCAGGCAAAAAATAAGATTAAAGCTTCTGCTGCTGCAACCAAAATCGAAGCTCTAACGCCAAAACAACCGGCATTAGCCAGTCCGGCCACGCCCGTGTTAGCTGCCAAAACTGAATTACCTAAAGTAGTTAATACATTTAAGAATGATACAGGGAAATTTACTGTAAAGCCAGCCGCGGATACAACAGCTACAGCTACTGCTAAAAACGATACTCCATCAAAACCAGTAACGTTTTATGGGTTTAATATAAGTCTGAAAGCGGGGTACGAAGGTGGTTTTAACAGTGATGCGTCGAAGAAATTCGTGCTGTCAGCAGCACTTGATCGCCGGCTCAATAACCATTTTTCAGTCATGCTTCAGCCTTCCCTGAAGATTTCAACCCTTTCAGCGCATCAGCTTGCCGGTACACAGTCTTTTTACAGCCTGAACAACGATAGTAAAGTTACATTTGTCGATAGTTTCTTTATTCCGGTGGTTGATCAGTATGGTAATGTTGTTGACGTAATGGAGCGACGGAACTACGGGTACACTGAAACGCATGACTCCGTTGTGAAGTCATACAGTACTGGCGGTTCATATGCTGAAATTGAATTGCCTTTATTGCTGAAATACAATATAACCAAAAAGATTTCTGTGTATGGAGGGCTTAATGTCACTTTCAGTAAATTAATGTCAGTTAATGAGAATACTTTCAAAAGTGACCCTATCTCTGTTTCTAAAGATACCTTTACTTTTGCCCATTATACCGCTAACCCTGTCGCTGCACCTCCGGTTAGCGCTGTTATCAGGTACAATGGTACTCCACTAGGCAGTTATAACGGCCCTTTGTATCCCGCTCAAAGCGGTTCGCTTTTTCGGTTGGGTTACATGCTTGGCTTTAGTTATGAAATAAAAAAGAAATGGATGATCGATGCTTTGATACAGCAGAGTAGCGTAAAAATGAATGTGGTTGGGGGATATGACATAAATAAGGCTTTGTCAACATCCTATTTCAGAATTACATTAGGGTACAAGCTTTTTAAATAAAATAATAACCTTTAGTTACTCCCGGCCTCAACCGGGAGTTTGTTTTTCTGCCGAATACTTAAAGTTAGTCACCGTCTTCGTATAGCCGTGTTTTTTTTAATACCTTAGCCGAATAATTATAACTTTTCAAGATGAACAGTCGTTTCTTATCCTTCTTGTTTTTTAGTTTCTTAGCTACCTGCTTTACCAAAAGTATAGCGCAAACGATCAGTACATTTGCGGGCACCGGTACAGCTGCATTTTCAGGTGATGGCGGTGCTGCGGCATCAGCTAATGTCAATACACCTTTTGGGGTGGCCGCTGATGTGGCTGGCAATGTATATATTGCTGATTATAATAACAATAGAATCAGGCGCGTTGACCCTTCAGGTACCATTACCACCATTGCCGGCAACGGATCCGGCACCTATTCAGGTGATGGAGGGCAGGCTACCGCTGCAGCCATCCATGGACCCCGCAGTGTGGCCATTGATCCTTCCGGTAACATCGCATTTTCAGACTACCTCAATAATCGCATTCGGAAAATTAACATGTCCACCGGCATCATCACTACCATTGTGGGTGTGGGCGGTGCGCCGGGGTTCAGCGGCGATGGAGGCCCGGCCACTGCGGCCCAGGTCGCTTTCCCTTTCGGTATCGCTTATGACGGTGCCGGCAATTTGTATCTTGCTGATAACCAAAATTGCAGAGTAAGAAAAGTAAATACTTCCGGCGTTATTGTTTCCATTGCCGGTATTTCCGCCAGTTCGGGCGGTCCAATTTGTTTTATAGGCGGCGATGGCGGCCCTGCCTCTTCAGCCACACTGCAAGGCCCAACAGGTGTAGCAGTTGATGGTTCAGGAAATGTTTTTATCGCTGATGATGGCAACAATAGAATTCGGAAAATAAACGGCAGCACAGGTATCATATCTACAATTGCAGGTTCCCCCACCTACGGCTTTTCTGGTGATGGCGGCCCATCCACAGCGGCACAATTATATTATCCAAGGTCTGTATCTGTTGATGCGCCGGGAAACATATACATATGCGATATGAATAATAATCGCATCAGGAAAATAAATACATTTGGCATCATTACCACAATAGCCGGAAACGGCTACCTTGCCGGAACCGGAAGCGGTTCTTTTGGCGGCGATGGAGGCCCGGCTACTGCAGCCGAACTTAATATCCCTACGGGTGTGGCAGTGATCGCTTCAACCGGCAAAATTTACATTGCCGATAATGGCAATAACAGGGTCAGAGTCATCAATACACTCCACCTGCCTTCTTTTTATAACGGCCGCAGCCAATATATGAATCTTTGCCAGTCATCAGCTGTTATTAATATCGATTCTATCCTTGCCGTTGAAGACATTGACGTAGGGCAGACCGAGATTTGGAATTTGGTTAAGCCACCGTCCCACGGAGCAATTGTAGCCGGTTATGCGGCCACATCTACAGGCGGCGTCATGATACCTTCTGGGTTAACTTATTCTCCTTTTTCCATTTTCTATGGGTTAGATACATTCTCTGTGAGTGTTTTTGATGGTACCTATTATGATACAACGACAGTATATGTCACAATTACCCCAACTACGGCCGGCATTATTTATGGTACTGACACCCTTTGTCCTGGTGACACTACTACCTATATTGACAGTGTTCCCGGCGGTTCGTGGGTGAGTCTTTCTCCTTCAGTGGCTTCCGTTTCATCAACCGGTTTTGTTACCGCAAATATACCGGGTATTGATTCTTTGGAGTACACTGTTACCAATGCTTGTGGTACTTACAAAAGCTATTTCAGACTTACGGTTCCGTCCTATATTTTCTGCCATACTGGTATTGACGATGGCAAAGTAATCAATAGCAATCAAGTGCAGGTTTATCCTAATCCTAATTCAGGAGCCTTTACTTTAAATGTGCCTTCTGCTAACAACGAAGCTGTATTTATAACCATAACCAATACGCTTGGCAGGAAAGTAATGGAGTTCAGTATCCCAGCGAATCAGGTGAAAGAAATAAAATTGAACCAACCCACAGGCGTATATTATATTTCTGCACATTCGGCCACCTTTAAATATCAGTCGAAAGTGATTACAGTCAATTAATACTGCGTTAGCTTGAATTTTTTCAGGAATTAACTTTTCAGGTGATAATTAGCGGTAGCCAATCCAACCAATTATCCTACCTTTGCAGCCCAAAACAGGGTTCTTTACTCATATATGATCAGCCGAAGAAATATCAGGGTGAAGGTGATGCAGACTTTATATTCACTTTCATCTTTTGAAAAAACGGAAATACTTAGCAGAAATAAAGTAGCAGGAATGCTTGACGAAAAGCTCAACCAGGTACTTGATGTTTTTACAGTTTGTGTGTTATACCCGTTAAAAGTAGCTCAGTACGCTGAATCAGACTCTATACAACGCTCATCAAAATATCTCCGGACAACGGAAGATATGAATGTGAATGTAAAAATCGCGACCAACTCCTATATTGTTAAAACCTTTAATAAATCGTCATTCAATGAGAAATTAAAGAATGATAAGCTGGACCGGTTTATAGACGAAGCATGGGTAAAAAAGCTATATCTTCAGCTTGCGAAATCTGACGAATATACTAACTACATTAGCCTGCCGGAAACTACTGCGAAGGAAGATAAGGCAATTATCCAGTTTATATGGGAAAAACTGATGCTGGGCAATGAACTGCTGGTAAGTACGTTTGTTGATGACCTGCCGGGATGGGAAGATAATGATGAGCTTATTCTTATGCTTATGCAGAATTTTTTCAAAAGCGACTCTAGGATCGATTTTTTGAAACTGCTCTCTGCCGAGAAAAAAGAGTATGCCCACGACCTCCTCATATCTGTTATTGATAAAGAAGACCTTACCATTGATCTTATAGGCACCAAACTCAATAACTGGGACAAAGAAAGGGTAGCGTTAATTGATATGCTGTTGCTGCGAATGGCAGTTTGTGAATTTCTATATTTCCCTACCATACCTACTAAAGTCACTATCAACGAATACATTGATATAGCTAAACAATACAGTATGCCGCAGAGCGGACAGTTCGTTAACGGAGTACTCGATAACCTGCTTAAAGAGCTGGAGCGCGAAGGTAAAATAAGAAAAAAAGACAGAACTGATAAATAATTTATATGAATCGCTATCTTTTTATTGCAGCGCTTGTATTAGTAGCCTGCAACAGCAACAAAGAAACACCAACTAATAACCCGCAGGCGGGCCTGGTCAATAACCCGCGTACGGCTAATGGATTAGACACCGTTTCTGCGGCTATGAAACCAACAATGGATCTTGACGATACGGTGCATGAGTTTGGCACTATACACCAGGAAGAAAAGGTAACACATGAGTTTTCATTCAAAAATAATGGGAAATCTCCGCTATTGATTACCAGTGCGGCAGGCTCATGTGGTTGCACGGTTCCGGAATATCCACATGACCCGGTTCAGCCCGGCCAGTCGGGGATAATTAAGGTAACTTTCAACTCTTCGGGTAAATCGGGTCACCAGGAGAAATCGGTTACTCTACATACAAACACACTCAGAAGCCTTCATATGTTATATATAAAGGGGGAAGTTGTTGTGCCAAAAGGTGGAAGTGATAAATTACCAACAGAATAAAGATTAAAAACTAAAATAGAAACAGAAAATGCAGGTTAATTTCAATGCTTTGTTATTGCAGGGCCAGCCGGGTGGCTCAATGATGTCAATATTCCTCATGGTGGGCATGTTCGTGGTAATGTATTTTTTTATGATTCGTCCTCAGGCGAAGCGTGCCAAGGAACAGAAAAAATTCGCGGAGAGTATGAATTCAGGTGAGTACGTTATCACTACTGCTGGCATCCATGGCACAATAAACAGGGCCAACGAAGATGGCACGTTACAACTTGAAATCGGCAGAGGTAATTTCCTCAAGATAGAGCGTTCAGCTGTATCTATGGAGTTGACAGCCGCTTATCGTAAAAAAAATGAAACCCCAGCTGTAGTTCTTGCCAAATAATTCTGGAAAGAATAGGGTAAAATACAGTTAATATTTTTAATTTTAACATGCATATTTATATGCATGTTCTTCTTGTGTTGGGCATATGTTGAAAGTTGGTCTTACAGGCGGTATTGGAACAGGGAAATCAATGGTAGCAGCAGTATTTGCTACCTTGGGTGTCCCTGTGTTTAATGCTGACGAAGCTGCAAGGCATGTTATGCACCATAATGCTGATGTAAAAGCTGCTATTATTAAATTGTTTGGTGAGCATGTGTATCATAATGGTGAAATAGTAAAGAAAACTGTTTCTGATATTGTTTATAAAGACGGGGCAAAACTGGAATTGTTGAATGCCATTGTTCACCCGGCAACTATTAGTTATAGCAAAGAGTGGATGCAATGCCAGACAGCACCGTATATTATAAAAGAGGCTGCCATTTTCTTCGAAAGTGGCAGCAACAATGAAATGGATATAATGATAGGTGTTTCAGCACCTTTGAAGCTTCGCATTCAGAGGATAATAAAACGGAGTGGGCTGGGGGAAGATAAGATCAAAACGATCATGAACAGCCAGTTGGATAACGATGAAAAAATGGCTCGCTGTAATTTTATTATTACTAATGATGATGTGTTGCCTGTTATTCCGCAGGTGTTACCACTACATAATATTTTCATGAAAGGGTAATTGTTTTTATTGCTGGCATGTTTTTTGTGCGAAGCAATAAAACTTTTTAAATGAAACACACACTTCTTTCGTCTTTCTTAGCGTTTAATGTCTTCTCCGGCAGTCTTTATGCCCAGAAAATTCCTGTTGTCGGCAAACTGCCGAATGTCGATGTTGGCCTTAAAATTGGTGCTAACTTTGAACAATTGAACGGAAGCACATGGGAGCAATCCTACAAACCAGGTATATCAGGCGGCGCTTTTATTAGTGCTGACAAAGGTAAAATAGGCTTGCAGCTCGAAGCACTCGTCAATTCATCTCAGTACAAATTCAAAGATTCTCTGCAGAAAGGGATTTTCCGGGCAATATATCTCCAAATACCATTATTGTTTCAGTACAAAATCGTCAACAGATTATGGGTGCAGGCCGGCCCACAATTCAGCAGTATACTTTCAGTTAAGGGACGTTTCTAAAATAACTTCCACAAGTTACGGAAAAATTGCATAATTTAATTCGGGT
>JACMPD010000037.1 GCA_014377675.1 Taibaiella sp. | reverse complement strand
TGGCGAATAACCTCAATATAATTGAAGTACAGACCGCCGATCTTGATGGAGATGGCAAGCAGGATGTATTTGCAACCGCATTTGATGCAGCTACATTTGCAACCTTCCAAGTATCTGTTTTTCATAACACTTCATCAGGCACGGGCAGCATCAGCTTTGGCACTCATGTTGATTTGTCAGGGGTTACTTTCCCGCCATCAGGTATCACCTCAGGTGACTTTGATGCCGATGGTAAACTTGACCTGGCTGTAGCGAGTCCATATGTGACCAATTTGTATATCTTTAGGAATACATCCTCTGCCGGTTCGCTCAATACAGGTTCCTTTGCAAGTCCTGTTGCTTACGCTTCCGGCACTTATTCCATAGGAATCACTGTTGCTGACATGGACGGAGATAAAAAAATGGATATTCTTGTAGGCAACTCTGACCCAACTTCAGCAACAACTTCAAGCATCAGCATTTACCGCAATTACCCGCTCCCTTTTGTTGATACTATAGGCGGGCCCACCAATATTTGCTTAGGCTCATCTGATACTATGACAAACTCCGTAACGGGCGGCACATGGTCAGTTACTAATCCTACTGTAGCCAGTATTAACCCCACCACCGGCGTTGTTACACCGGCTACAGTAGGTCTTGACACTATTATATATACAGTCATATGCCAGGGAGATACTAACAGCATAAGAAAACCAATCGTTGTTTCTGCGGCCCCTTCTCTAGCGGTTACAACCGGGCCTACAACTTCATTGTGCGCCGGGGACAGTACCACACTTACCAATCTTACCGTCGGCGGCACCTGGAGCACGTCTAATGCTTCAATAGCTACCGTACGCGGCACAGGGCCACTTACGTCATCAGTTAAGGGCCTCAGCGCGGGTTTCGCGGTCATTTCTTATTCAGTATCCACGGCCTGTGCCACTGCAATTGATACATTCGGAGTGCGGGTTAACGCCTCCGCTGGGGTCATCAGCGGTATTACACGTCAGTGCATAGGCACTTCTACCACGCTCAGCAGCACGGCTTCAGGCGGTACCTGGACAAGCTCAACCCCCTCAATAGCCTCCGTAACTACCAGTGGCGGTGTGGTTAGGGGCAATTCCGTAGGTACGGTTACCATTACCTATACCATGACGGGTGGCTGCTTTGCCACCACCCGTGACAGCGTATTTTCAGGCACTACAGTCGCTGCTACCACAGGCCCTTCAGCTGTCTGCGCAGGCGCTACTATTAACTTAAGCAATTCAACCCCGGGTGGCACATGGAGCAGCTCAGCTCCGTCAGTGGCCAGCGTTAATAATGTCGGTACAGTCTTCGGCCTTACCGCTGGTTCCGCTACTATCAGTTACTCGGTAACGGGCTCATGTGGCGTTGGCGCTGCCACATACGCGGTTACGGTTAACGCCGCCGCACCTACCATTACAGGCACATTTACAATATGCAGCGGAACGACCACGACCCTCGGCCCAACGTCAGGCGGCACTTGGACCAGCAGTGATGGTTCCGTGGCTGCGGTTGGTTCTTCAACCGGCGTTGTAACGGGCGGCTCTTCCACCGGTACCGCTACTATTACACTCACCACCTCCAGTGGTTGCTACAGCACACAGGTTATTACAGTAAACCCATTGCCGGCACCTATATCAGGCAGTGGTTCGGTTTGCCTTGGCGCTACCACCACACTTACTGATGCCACAACGCCCGGCACATGGGCCAGCAGTGCACCGGGTGTTGCCAGTATTGGCGCATCAAGTGGCGTAGCTACAGGTGTCAGCACTGGTACTGTTACCATTACTTATACTTCTACCGCTTTCTCCTGTAGTGTTACCCGTTCGTTTACCGTTAACCCTAACCCTCCGGCTATAGGCGGCCCTACGGCGGTTTGCTCCGGTTCAACCATTACGTTAACCAACGCCATGTCTCCGGGTACCTGGAGTACAACCAGCGCGGCCATAGCTTCTGTAACTTCCGCTTCTTCATCAACCGGAACAGTAACAGGCGGCACGGCAGGCACTACTACTATCACTTATTCTTTAACCGCTACCGGTTGCTTTGCCACCACTTCTATTACAGTAAACCCGAGGCCGGCGGCTATCGGCGGCGCTACTTCAGTTTGTATGGGCGCTACTGATTCCCTGTATGATGCTACTCCGTCAGGCACATGGTCTGTTACACCCGCTACTGTGGCCAGCATCAGCACATCAGGTGTTCTTACTCCGGTATCTGCGCCTGGCACAGCTACCGTCAGGTACACATTGCCTACCGGCTGTTTCATTACTTTGGCAGTCACTACCAATTCGCTGCCTGCCGCTATTACAGGCCCTTCACAGGTTTGCCCTTATTTCACCATCACCCTTGCTAACGCTACCTCAGGCGGCACATGGGCAAGTACTGATACATCACTTGCTATTGTAAGCGCATCTACCGGCCAGGTAACAGGCCGCGTTGCCGGCATTGACACAATTATATACAGGCTCACCTCAACAGGTTGCAGTGCGAGATTCCCGGTTACTGTACACCCGGCACCAATGGCTATAACAGGGCCTTCATCAGTATGCAGGGGCTTTACTGTTACACTCACAGACTCTACTTCCGGCGGCGTATGGAGCAGCAATGCCCCAACAATCGCATCAATCAACGCCTCCACAGGTGTGGTTTATGGCGTTAGTGCAGGCTCAGCTACTATTTCTTATGTTACAAGCACCTTCAATTGCGCCGCATTATTACCGTTCACAGTTAACCCGATACTAACACCGGCTGTAAGCATTAGTATGAGTACAACATCAACTGTTTGCGCGGGCACCGTAGTTACTTACACGGCTAACCCAACCAACGGAGGTACCTCACCATCATACGAATGGAGGGTAAACGGCGCCGTTACCGGCAGCGGTCCTACACTCAGCTACATGCCTAACAACGGTGACCTGGTAAGGGTAAGGTTGCGCAGCAATGCCACATGTGCTATACCTGACAGCGGTGTAAACACAGTGACCATGACGGTAAATCCGTTACTAACTCCTTCAGTTAACATCACTACAGGTGTCGGCGATACCGTTTGCGTTGGTTCAGCCATCACTTTTTCGCCTAATGGCGTTAACGGTGGTACTGCTCCCGTTTATAAATGGAAAGTAAATCACGTGAATGTATGGACCGGCCCAACCTGGAACTACTTTCCGGCTGACAGCGACATTATAGAAGTAGTGCTGCTCAGCAATGTTACCTGTAGGGTGTCAGATACTGCGAAAGATACTTTATTAATTACAGTAAGTCCATACCTCACCCCTTCGGTTACTATCTCAGGGTCTGATACGGCTTGCGGGGGGTACCCTAATGTATTCACCGCAAATCCCGTTAACGGTGGCGTAGCTCCAGTATATACCTGGTACAAAAGAAACGGCTCTACAGGTGTTACCCCTATTATAGTGGGCGGCACAAGTCGTTATTTCTCCGGCATACTCGCACAGGGCGATACTATTTCTGTAAAGCTCACAAGTAACTTCCCTTGCGTAACTACCAATGTCGCTAACAGCATTTACCATTTTATTACAGTTGTCCCGGTTGATACCCCGGTAGTTGATCTGTTTGTATTGCCTGGTTACATACTCAGCGCGGGTAGTACTGCCTGGTTTGGCACTACAGTTACTCACGGTGGCGCTGCCCCTACCTACAGGTGGTTCAGAAATGGTGTTTTAATCAGCGGCGCTACAGCTTCTACTTACCACACCAACGTAATCAACAACCGTGATTCATTTACGGTTAGGGTCACCAACCACGATTTCTGTAATGGTATTACTGTTTTCGATTATCAAAGAATATTTATTGGTGATAACGTAGGTGTTGCCGAAGTAGGGCTCGATAATGCAGATATAGCTGTTATCCCTAATCCTAACACCGGCACTTTCACCATCAAAGGCGACCTTGCCGCTATTACTGATGAAACAGTTGATGTGGAAATAACCAATATGCTGGGTCAGGTAGTATACCGCAACAAATTACAGGCCTCCGCCGGTAAACTGGAAGAAAGGATTACCCTTGACGCCAATGCCGCCAACGGTATGTATATGCTGAATGTACATTCAGAAAACATATCAAAAGTGATCCGTTTTGCGGTAGACAGATAATGAAAAGTAAAAACTATAGAATCCGGCTCCGAAAAACGGAGCCGGATTTTTTTTTGCCTGCGGTGACGCCCCTTTGCAGCGCTTTCCAAAAACTCCCCCACATCATTGTTTTTCTTTTTTAGGATTTGCTTTTGATATAAAACTTACTTTTGTATCATGAGGTTTTTAATGGCTGTTATCGCGGGGCTTACCGCGCTTCATTTTCAGGCAGTGGCGCAGCAGGGCAATAACGTATGGAGCCTGCAACGGTGCATTCAATACGCCGTTGATCATAACATATCTATAAAACAGGACTCCTTAACAGCCCGCCTGGCAAGGTATACCGTGCAGCAAAGCCAGCTCGCGCAGATACCCGCAGTAAGTGCTTCAGGCTCTTACGGCAAAAGCTTTGGCCGCTCCATTAACCCCACAACCAACCAGTTTGTGGAAGGCGGTTACAAATTCCTCAGCGCATCAGGAAATGCCAACGCCGTTGTGTTCAGCGGTATGCAGGTGCGCAACAACATAACCAGGAATAAATATAGCCTGCAGGCCGCCATTGCTGACCTTGACCAGCTTAAAGATGATGTTTCCCTTAATGTAGCCAATGGCTACCTCGCCGCATTGCTGGCAATGGAGCAAATAAACATCAGTACCAACCAGGTAACCGTGAGCAAGGCCCAGCTCTCACAGACCCGCTCTTTCGCCGAAGCAGGCCGCCTGCCGGAGCTCAATGTAGCTCAGCTGGAGTCTCAGCTCGCCTCTGACAGTGCCAACCTCATCAATTCAATCTCCGCCTACAACTCTGCTATACTTGACCTTAAAGCCCTGATGAACCTCGATTTCAGTGAGCCGGTGACCATAGAAGTGCCACAGGCTGAAGTTGGCGATCAGATTGCTGTAAATGCCATGCAGCCGGGCGATATTTTTGAAAAGGCCCACATGCACTTTGGTGCCATAAAGGGCAGTCACCTCCGGGTGCTGGCCGCGCAAAAAGGTGTGGCTGCGGCAAGAGGCGGCCTCTATCCGCAACTTTCGGTCGGTTATCAGCTGGGCACCAACTTCGCCAGCAACTACCAGGCCTACACTTACAAAAGCGATGGTTTCCAAAACACCGGCGCCTATGCTTTAGACAGCGCCACGAAGAATTTTTACCAGGTTTACCAGCCGGCATTCACTGCCACCGGCACCATGATACCTTTTAATACTCAATTTGATAATAATCTTCGCCAATCCTTATTTCTTAATCTTAATATCCCTATATTTAACGGTTGGCAGGCGCGCTACAACATAGTACAGTCAAAAATAAACCTGGAAAGCCAGCGGCTGAATGAGTACAACGCGGAGCTGACACTGAAGCAGAACGTATATAAAGCACACAACAACGCCATAAACTCCATACATAAGTATGATGCAGCAAGGCGGGCTAATGATGCCGCCGCAAGGGCTCTTGAGTTCGCACGGAAACGCTACGACCTCGGCCTTACAAGCACTGTTGACCTGCTGGTAACGCAGAACTCGCAGTTCAACGCCGCATCAAACCTTGTGTTAGCTAAGTATGATCTGCTGTTTAAATTAAAAGTAATTGATTATTACCTCGGTAAAGAGATAAAACTATAACAGGTATGCCACATATGAAAGAAGTGCTATTGAAAGCAACGCTCGAAGCGGGCAAAATCATTCAGCGCTATTTTAACGGTACATTCAAAATTGACAATAAAGAAGGCATTAACAACCTGGTGACCGAGGTAGATAAACTTTCTGAAGACAAAATAATAGAAATAATACGCGAGTACTACCCCGGCCACAGCATTATAAGCGAAGAGGTGGGCGAGCTGATACAAGACAGTGAGTATCAGTGGATAATAGACCCTATAGACGGCACCGTCAACTTTGCCCACGGCATACCTATTTGCTGCGTGAGTATAGCGCTCAAGCACAAAGACGACCTGCTGCTCGGCGCGGTTTTTAACCCCATGATGAACGAGCTCTTTTTTGCTGAAAAGGGCAAAGGCGCCACGCTCAACGGGATTCCTATAGCAGTAAGCGGTAAAACTGATTTTAAAAAGGCATGCCTGGTCACCGGCTTCCCATACAAGTGGCCTGAATCAAAAGAACACCCAATTAAAGTATTTGAACGGTTTATAATGGAGGGCTTGCCCATACGCCGGCTTGGCTCAGCGGCAATAGACCTTTGCTGGGTTGCCTGCGGCCGTTTTGACGGCTTCTGGGAGTACAACCTCAGCAGTTGGGATGTGGCTGCGGGCTATCTTATAGTACAGGAAGCGGGCGGCATCATCACGAACTTCGAAGGCAACCCCTACGACGTTTTTGAACGGGAAACCCTCGCCACCAACGGCCTCATACATGCCGCCATGCTGGAGGCAATAAACAGGGTAGGGTAGAGACCATAGCTAATAAATATTTTGTATAAAAATTATAAGACGTATGGAGCCGTTAGTTCGAGCCAGCCCCTTACGTCTTTTTTTTTGTGCAATTCTAACCACCAAAACGCTTATCAATAGTAGTTGAATGAAATCTTCCGATTTCATTATATTCCTTCCGTAAAATGGCACCTTTGCCTACTAAAATAATCTATATTGTACTAATCTTGGCAGATAGTTAAAACAACTCTCCGGGATTCATTTTTAAAAAATCTTCCCATAATATCCCGCTGTTACCCACCATATAAACTTTATCGGGATTGAAGTATTTTTGAAACGCAGTAATGCCTTTAGCTTTATTGGTATTGCCACTCTTTACTTCCAGGCCTATAATTTTTTCATCTTTTTGCAATACAAAATCAACCTCATCATTCCGTTCCCGCCAATAGTAGGTTTTGTACCTGCCTTCATTCATGCTGTTTAGTATATGCGCTCCCACAGCTGACTCTACTACACGCCCCCATTCTACAGGGTCATTAGTTACTTTTTCATACAACCTTGTGCTTCTGGCAGCTATGAACGCAGTATTAAGTACCTGTAGCTTGGGTATTGAGTTTTTTTGGTGCAGGGTGTCTTTATAATATTTAGGAATGCCGCTTACAAAACCTGCGCCGCTCAGCAGGTGCAGGTAATTGGTAAGCGTGCTGCTGTTACCAGCTTCCTGTAGTTGCCCAAGTATTTTATTAAAAGATAAAATTTGCCCTGAATAGTTACATGCAAGATCAAACAACTGTCTCAGTAAAGAAGGCTTGTCTATCCTGTTCAATAATAGTATATCTTTAAATAAAGTAGTTTCTATTAATGCATTATTGACATAGTCTTTCCACCTGTATTCATCTTTCATCAGCTCAGCAGCCCCGGGATAGCCCCCAAACCATGCATATTCATTTGCGGTAACGCCAAATGCCGATTGCATTTCGGCAAATTGCCAGTGGTTAACTGGTATTACCTCAAATCTGCCGCCTAATGACTCGCTGAGTCCTTTTTGCAGCAACATTTGTGCTGAGCCTAGGAGTATTACTTTTACATTGAGCTTTTTTAGAGTGTCACTATCCCAGTTTCTTTTTATTGTTCTGCTCCATTCCTTTATTTGTTGTATTTCGTCTATTATAAGCACTACACTTTCACTGCTGCCATTTTTTAGCATTAACCGCGCCTTTTCCCATTGCTGGTCTATCCACGTTTCACTTGCCGGGTCGGAAGCATCATCGGCTGATACAAAATAGGTAGGCATCAGATCTTTTTCTAGTAACTGGCGAATCAGTGTTGTTTTCCCTACCTGTCTTGGCCCGGTCAATACAAATATTGACTTTCTTTTTTCAGCTATCCTATCCGTTAGTACTTGCAAATGAGAACGTTGAAACATAGATGCATTTTTTCACACTAAAGGTAAACATTTTACTCAGTGTATTGAGGAAAATGTTTCATTGCATTGAACAAAATGTAAAATATTATGTAATAATTTGATAATCAGTTACTTATATCATTTTTTACATTTTCTTCAATGCATTGAAGAAAATGTTTCAGTACACTGCGTAAAATGTAGAATTTGCTACAACTGCCAGAATATCAATCACTTAAAACCAAATCGCCTTATCATCACGATGATAAGGCGATTTGCTAAATACAAAATATAATCTATTTACTCTCCAGCCTTATCACCGGTATCACCATTTCTTCAATGGATATGCCACCATGCTGAAACGTATTGCGGTAGTAGTTAACGTAATGATTATAATTATTAGGATAGCAAAGGAAGATTTCCTCCTTAGCGAAAATAAACGTAGAACTTACATTTGGCGTAGGCAGGCCGGCCAGTTTAGGTTCACGGAAGGCAAGCACATCCTTGGCTTCATATTGCAGGTTGCGCCCGTGCTTGTAGCGGAGGTTGCTCGTCGTTTGCCGGTCTCCCACGCACTTACTCGGCGTTTTTACCTTCACGCTGCCGTGGTCGGTAGTCATAAATACATTTATATTCTTTTCCGCTATTTTCTTTAATGCCCTGTGCAGCGGCGAGTGCTCAAACCAGCTTACCACCAGTGAGCGGTAAGAGATTTCGTCACCGGCCAGTTCCTTAAGCACTTCCATTTCCGTCCGTGCATGGGAAAGCATATCCACAAAGTTGTAAACAATAACCGTCAGGTCGTTTTGCAGGTAGTTATGTATGTTGTCTTCAAGCAGGCGGGCATCTTCATTATTGGTTATTTTTACATACTGCCACTTCAGCTTATCCATTTTCAGGTGCTTCAGCTGGTTAGCGAAGAAAAACTCCTCATACAGGTTTTTACCACCATCTTCATCATCATTCTTCCACTCCAGCGGAAAATGTTTCTCAATATCAATAGGCAGCATACCCGCGAAAATAGCATTGCGGCAATATTGGGTAGCCGTTGGCAGCAGGCTGTAATACAAATCTTCATCAACCACCCGCAGTGACTCCGCCAGTATTGGCTGGAACGCCTTCCAGTGGTCATACCGAAGGTTATCAACCACTATCAGGAAGTTAGGCTGACCCGCCTTTATAAAAGGCGCTATCTTCTTTTCAAACAACCGGTGGGAGAATAGCGGCCCGCTGTTGCCATTATCTTTTATCCAGTTCGCGTAGTTTTTTGATATGTATTTAAAAAATCCGTTGTTTGCTTCCGCCTTCTGTGTCTGCAGCACTTCCATCATTTCTGAGCTGTCGCTGCGGCCTATTTCCAGTTCCCAGTACACCAGTTTTTTATACAGGTCTTTCCACTCCTCGTGGTTGGGGTTATCATTGAGCGCCATAAACAGGTTCCGGAAATCCTGCTGATAAGCGATGGTCGTTTTTTCTGATACCAGCCTCTTGCCATCCATTATCTTTTTCAGCGATAGCAATACCTGGTTAGGGTTTACGGGCTTTATAAGGTAGTCGGTTATTTGCGCCCCGAGCGCCTCTTCCATTATATTCTCCGCTTCATTCTTCGTCACCATCACTACCGGCAGCCAAGGGTGCAGTTCCTTTATCCTGGAAAGTGTTTCCAGCCCAGTAATGCCCGGCATACTTTCATCAAGCAATACTACATCAACTATTTTTTCCTTCAGCAGTTCCAGCGCGTCATAGCCATTACTGAGGGGGGTAACATTATAACCCTTGTTTTTAAGGAAAACGATTTGTGATTTCAGGGAGTCTATTTCATCATCAACCCAAAGTATTTCACCCGCTGTACTCATAATTTTTAGTGTGTGTTTTATAAAAAGATAAATTTATACAATTATTTTCAGGGAGAAGATTCCCTTGCAGTAAAATGAAGATAGAGAGGGTATCCAAATAACGCTCATTAATTCTTAGTATTGCATCATACGCCACACATTAACATTATGCCAACGCAACTAATAAGAAGAGCCCTGCCCCAAGATTGCCCCCGTATGCTGGACCTGATAAAGGAACTGGCCCTCTATGAGCGTGCGCCTGATGAAGTCACCGTTACGCCGGAGCACTTCCTGCAAAGCGGCTTCGGCCCTCACCCCGTATGGTGGGGTTTTGTAGCGGAGGCGGGCGGGGTAGTGCAGGGCTTCGCCTTATACTATATCCGCTACAGCACCTGGAAGGGCCAGCGCATGTACCTCGAAGACATAATAGTTACTAAAGCCGCCCGCGGTATGGGCCTCGGCAGGCTGCTGATGGAGGCCCTGATACAGGAGGCAAAAGACCGTAACTTCAGCGGTATAGTATGGCAGGTGCTGGAGTGGAACGAACCCGCGTTCAACTTCTACAGGAAATTTAACGCCCGGCTTGACCCCGAATGGGTCAATGCCAGCCTGGAAACAACGCCGTAAAAGTGTTTAGTTGCACCCCTTAGTGCCACCTACATTTCAAAATACCTGATCACACATTCTTTAAGCAGCCGCTCCTGTGCTACCAGCGTGCCGGCGGCGGGCTTTTCCAGTACATGGAAGTGAGGCCACCCGTCGGCGTCTTTACCTACAGGCTCATAATAGCCCTCCTGGCTCAGCAGTGTACAAACCGCTATGTGCATCAGGTCTTGTTTCTGTTCCTTGGAGAATTTTACATCAGGCCCGCCCAGCTCATTAAGCCCTATCAGGAAAAGAATGCTTTCCATGTCAGGCAGCTTGCCGAAACGCTCCCGCAACAATGTTTGTGTATCTAACCAGCGCTGCTCAAAGTTGTCCATATATATATCAAGGATAAGGGTGTATAATTGATGGCGCAAAATTAGGCCATAAATGCCAATCATTTGATAAACCCGCAATAAACCATGCCCTGCACAACAGTAAACCCGTGGCCGGGGGGAGATATGCACCACCTGAAGCACGTTATCTTTTTATTGCCGCAACGCCGCCGCACAGCTACAACGCAATATAAACTTACTTTCCGCCTATAATATAGGCTAAATAGCCATTACCCCGAAGTAGATTTATTTATTTCTTTTGTTAGCATATATACTTATCAACTAAAACGCCTATCTTTGCAGTCCCAAAAATTAACTTAAAAGGAGGACAAAAAAATTGGAAGAAAATCAAACAATCCATTCCGAAACAGCCGGAACGTCAAATGATGAGTCCGTACAAATGAATGCAGCGCCTGAAACTAACACGCCTGTAGAACAAACAACACCAACCGCAGCAGCAGAAGGCGCTCCCGCAACCGAGGCAACAGCCCCGGCACAGGAAGTGGCTCCGGCACAGGAAGAAGCCCCGGCAGTTGAAGAAGCTCCGGCAGTTGAAGCTACACAGGAAACAGCACCAGTTGCTGCAACTGAAGCTACGCACATGACCGCTGATGAAGAGCAGGCTTTTACCGAGCAGTTCTCAACTGACGCAGTACAAGCGCAGGCGCCGCAGCAGCGCCAGGCCCGCCGTTATTATGAAGAGGCGTCAATAACACCTCATGATGATTTCGACTGGACCGTGGACAAGCGCAACGTAGCATCTTATGATAAAGATGACCGCATGAAGTTTGATCAGGTTTATGACAGCACTTTCAAGGCCATTAATGAGAATGAACTCATGATGGGTACTATTGAAGGTATGACAAAAACTGATGTTATTATTAACATCGGCTTTAAATCTGACGGCCTTATTTCACTCAATGAATTCCGTGACCATGCACCACAGATTGGTGAGCAGGTGGAAGTAATGGTAGTGGAAAAAGAAGACAGGGGCGGTCACCTGCACCTGAGCCGCAAACTGGCAAGGGCAGCACGCTCATGGCAGCAAATTGTGGACTTCTACAAAACCGGCGAAGTGGTTACAGGTACTATTACCTCTAAAACCAAGGGCGGTCTTATTGTGGATGTACACGGTCTTGAAACATTCTTACCAGGTTCGCAGATTGATGTGAAACCAGTTACCGATTACGATCAGTATGTAGGTAAAACAATGGACTTCAAGGTAGTTAAAATCAACGAAACTATCCGTAACGCCGTAGTAAGTCATAAAGCACTTATCGAAAGCGATATTGAGCAACAGCGCAGTGTTATCATAGGCCAGCTTGAAAAAGGCCAGGTTCTTGAAGGTACTGTTAAGAACGTAACTGACTTCGGTGCATTCATCGACTTAGGTGGCGTTGACGGCTTGTTGTATATCACTGATATCAGCTGGGGCCGCGTAACTCACCCGGGTGAAGTATTACACAACAGCCAGAAGCTGAATGTGGTGGTACTTGACTTTGATGATGAGAAAAAACGCATCAGCCTTGGTCTGAAACAATTAACTCCTCACCCATGGGATAACCTGCCTGAAAACATTGTTGAAAACGCACATGTTAAGGGTAAAGTAGTGAATATAGAAGACTACGGTGCATTCCTTGAAATATTACCTGGTGTTGAAGGTCTCGTTCACGTTTCTGAAATCACATGGTCATCACAGCCTATTAACGCTAAAGAATTCTTCAAATTAGGCGAAGAGCACGAAGCGGTTGTGGTAACTCTTGATAAAGACGAGCGCAAAATGAGCCTCTCCATCAAGCAACTATCAGCTGACCCTTGGGAAACTATCGAAGACAGGTTCCCGCTTGACAGCCGCCACTCTGGCACTGTTAAAAACATTACTCCTTACGGTGTATTCGTAGAGCTGGAAACAGGCATAGGTGGTATGATACATATCAGCGACCTGAGCTGGATCAAGCGTTACAACCACCCAAGTGAGTTTGTAAAGGCAGGCGAAAAGATTGAAGTAATGATCTTAGGCATAGATAAGGAAAACCGCAAACTTTCTTTAGGCCACAAACAGCTTGAAGAAGACCCTTGGAACGCGTTTGAGACAGTATTCCCTATTGGCTCAATACACGAAGGCAGCGTAACCCGCAAAGATGATAAAGGCGCTACTGTACAACTGCAATATGGCCTTGAAGCTTACGCACCTGCACGTCACCTTCGTAAAGAAGACGGCGGCAATGTAGAAGCCGAAGAAACACTTCCTTTCATGATCATTGAATTTGACCGCAACGACAAACGCATCCTTGTTTCCCACTCTAAAGTTTGGGAGCAAAGCAAGAATGAAGAAAAAGAAGCGGTAAGAAAAGAAAATGAAAGTGAGAACGAAAAAACCAAGAAAGCTGTAAAGAACATACAGAACAAAGTTGAAAAAGCGACACTTGGCGATTTAGGCACACTTGCATCTATCAAAGACAAATTGAAAAAAGCTGAAGACGAAAAAGCTGAAGGGGAAGAAGAGAATAAAAACTAATTTTCTACAGCTATAGCATACTAAAAAAGCCATCCTTAACGGGTGGCTTTTTTAGTTACAAAAGGCGGTAAAACAACGTTTTGAATATTTTTAAAAATATCCGAAAATTTGTTTGCTGGTTCAAAATCGCTTCGTATCTTTGCAATCCCAAACAGGGAAACAGTTCTTAAAAAACGGAAGCATAGCTCAGCTGGTTCAGAGCATCTGCCTTACAAGCAGAGGGTCCGCGGTTCGAACCCGTGTGCTTCCACTTAATAAAAGCCTCGCAGTTGCGGGGCTTTTATCATTTACGCATACTGTTACTGCCATTAGTGTGTATTTTTTATGTAAAAACAACTGGTAAAACAGCTAATAGAAAAATTATTGTTAAACAGATTAATATTTTTACATGAATAGAATTAGTGTACACGCGGTTTTCAATAGATACATTGAAATGAATTTCAGTTTTCAATGCTCTGAATACCTTTAGTATCGTATCAATAGTAGCACTGTTAGCACTGGTTTCTAGTTTTGAAATTTGAACTTTTTGAACGCCAACAAGTTTTCCTAACTCTTCCTGTGTTAGATTACGTTCCTGGCGCGCGGCTTTGATCATACGGCCTAAAACATCCATGCTCAGCTCATATTCATACTTATCTCTGTCTTCCGTACCAGCTTTGCCGATATACTTTTCTTTCATTTCTGACAGAGAATATGATTTCATTTGTGTCTTTGTCATAATATCAAACGTTGGATTTGTCTTGTTTAATCAACAATAAGGTAGGTTTTCAAATTTAGATAGTATTTTTAAGGGTTTTAAGAAATTGGGTACATTCTTTATCACTTTTCTGCTTTTTTATTACCTTTATACAGGACAAATCAGCGACGAGATATTTTATGCACACAATAACGCTACAAATCAATAATAATGATGCGCTAGAGACATTGCGGGCTTTAGAAAACAAGCATTTTATAAGCATAATAGAAAATTCGGATTTCGATTCTCCTTCGTTACCTGGTGAACCTTTAAGTTTAGCCGAATTTAAATGCTGGATCAATGAAGCAGAAGTTGCTCCGGCGGTTTCTTTAATACAGGCAAAAGAAATATGGGCAGGCAAAAAAAGACAGCTACAGCAGCTTACCAAGTAAGACTTTCAATAAACGCGCTCAAAAATATTGACGAGATCACAGGATATATAGCTTTAAAGAGCTTATGAACCAACCAAATAAATGGAATGATTACACCGAACAGTTTTTTGAACAAGAACTTGACCGTTTGTTAGTCAATGCTACTCTACTTTATGATAGCATCAATCTCATATGAATAAATAGATAAAAATATAAATAAAAAAATAATTAAACAAAAAAATGACAATAAAATACTACTACTTTATATTTATTCTTTGTACCTATTCACAAATTGTATTGGGTCAATCAAGGTTAGATTCGATATCAATAAATAATGTAGATTCTACTTTAATAATGAAAGAATACACTTCTTTGGAAGAGGCTCTAAAAAATCCAGAACTGGTTTACCGTTTAAATTTGAGCAATAAAAATTTAATGATGCCAAATGAGAATTGGGCAAAATTTAAGAATCTACAAAATTTAAGTCTCAAAAACGACCATTTAAAAGAAATCCCTAACGGAATAGCATTTTTACGAAATTTGAAAATACTTGATTTAAGTGGCAATGATTTTCAAATCCTACCAAAGTCATTCAGTAATTTAACGAACCTAGAAGAACTATTTTTAAATAATGAAAAATATTTCAAAATAGATAGTACTTTGAAAACGCTCAGCTTGTTACCAAAGCTAAAAATATTACATTTATAAAATGACCATTTAAAAAGATTTCCTAAGAATATTAATAGCTTGACACATTTAGAAATGCTGTACTTAAATAATAATGATTTCGGCTTCAATTCCAACTGAAATAAAGGGTCTGAAAAATTTAAAATATCTAGATATTCATGATAATAGAATAACTCCAAACAACTTTCAGAACATTCAAAATCAAAATTTTGGAATAAATATAAATTTTTAAAATATAATTAACAGAATAATCAGTAATGAAAGCATTCAACATTCAAATTATTGAAACCGCAACTATATTAAGTGTCTATATCATTTTGTATTTTATATTTAAAACAGTTATCAATAATATTCTCAAAAGAACTCGGTTAGAAAGGAGCAGGAGAAAAATGGCAATAAGAGCTGTGCAGCTATTTACAACAATGACTGCGATTATCCTTCTGACAGGAGTTTGGGGCTTCAAACAAAATGAAATTGCATTATTTGCAAGTACAATCTTGACAGCTTTAGGTATAGCATTTTTTGCTCAATGGTCATTACTTGCAAATATCACTTCGAGTATTTTGATATTTTTTAATCATCCAGTCAAATTAGGAGATTATGTAAAAGTATTACATAAAGACTATCATTATGAAGGAGAAGTTACAGAAATGAACTACTTTTTTGTTCATCTTAAAACAGACGATAACGAAATAATTACAATACCCAATTCTCATTTTTTTGAAAAATCATTTTCTATTAATGAAAACAAAGAAAAAGCTAAATAAACAATTAAATGAGAATATTATTTCTAACAACAATTAGCTTGTTTTTTTCAATGAATAAGTTATCTGCACAGACTTTTGATGTTGGCAGTTGGAATATTCTGAATGTAAAATATAATATCGACGAAAAATGGAGTTGTTTTGGAGAAGCGCAATTACGTTCATTAAAATTTTACAGCAACTTTCACTATTACGAATGCAAGGGCGGTATTAACTACAAAGTTCACAAAAATGTTATGTTGACTTTTGGTGCAGGGAGTTACCAAACCTATAAAGAAGGTGGAGATTTCGTTCTACCAAAAAGCAATGACGAATTTAGGCTTTGGCCTCAAATAGTATTTTTTCAATCAATAGGGAAGTTGAAAATTGAACAACGCTATCGTGCGGAATTTAGATTTACAAGTAAAGGCAACCGCAACCGTTTTCGCTACAGGCTTGGTGTTTCATACCTATTTGGAAAGGAACGAAATGAATACAAACCCTTTCAAGTTAGTGCAACTAATGAAATATTTTTTACAGACAAAGAACCTTATTTCGAACGAAACAGAATGTTAATTGCATTCAACTACAAACCATCAAAAGCGACAACTATACAAATTGGTTATTTACATCAGTTTGACTACAAAATAAATGATGAAACTGGTCGGGACTTTTTTCAAATAGGCTATTTTATAGAATTGAGACGAAAGACTGCACCAAACGCATCTATTGACAACGACATCAAAGACAATTAAATGAAATAAATGATAAAAAAAATTGATAATATCCTTCGTTTGACGGGAACCCCCGTTAAGGAACCCCCGCCCCGTTAAGCGTAGTCTCCGACTACGTTTCACCGACTGCCAGTTTCCAGATTGGAGCCAATGCTCCAACGACCCCCAATCCTGATTCAGGCACTTAACTCCCCTCACCACCCCTCGCCGCCCATTTCCTGCGCAGTAGTACATCACCCAGCAACAGCGCGAAAATAATGTTCGCCCCTATTACAGAGTACAAAACAGATGGTGTAAATATCCCTTTAACAGGCAGGTGAGGCAACGTAAATGCGGGTACCAACAGAGTGGCGGCCGATAAATCAGTGGTATAAACAGCGAAGCCCGTTACAACCACTAGTGCCAGTAACAGAAATGCCGCAATACCCTTGATAACAAACGGATTAACATAACCCCGGGGCGAAGGCAATACCTGCGTTGCCCCAATGGTCTCCATCACATTTTTAGTAAAGCGCAACGATGGTTGCTCCGCTTCCAGGTGGGCGGCTACGGTAGCATTAAAAGACAACACCTCAGCGTACAGGGCGGCCCATTGCTCATCGGTGGCTACCAGCCGCGCTATGCGCCTGCTGTCCTCCACGCTACAATCGCCATCAACATATTGCCAAATTTGCGCTATTATTTCTTCATCCTGTTCCATCACCTTGTATTAAAATTACGTTATTTAATTCACTCTTCCACACCCTATACCGTGGTGAAGTGGTGCTCATCCAGCAGCGCTTTCAGCTTCTGCCTTGCTCTGAATAGGCGCACCTTCACGTTGGCGGCCGTGAGCCCCGTTATTGCCGCCGTCTCTTCCACCGTCTGCCCGGCCAGGTAGTAGAGCGTTATTACCTCGGCCTCCGCGGCGGGCAGGCGGCTTATAGCCTCCTCTATCAGCTGCTTTTGGCCTTGCTGCTCCAGTCGGCTTATCTGCGGTTCCGTCGCCAGGCTTTCGGCCATGTGCTGCATGGCATCTTCACCCGGCAGCAGCGTTTCAGCCTGTTTCTTTCTTTTATAAGACAGGCACGTGGTATGGGCTATCGTATAGAGCCATGTGCTGAATTTACTGTACCCCTTAAAACCCGCAAGGCAGCGGTACGCCTTCACAAACACATCCTGCGCCAGTTCTTCGGCAAGCTCCCGCTGCCCCACATACCGCAGGGCTATGGTAAATACATAACCCTGGTACCGCGACACCAGTATGGCATACGCGGGCTGATTGCCCTGCAATACCATTTGTATCACTGCTATATCATCAGGCTGTGGGTGCATGTACGTGATAAGACGCTTAAAAACTACCGGAGGTTACAACATTGCCCTTGCTGCCGCGCTCTGCCCGGTACAGGCCCGCATCAGCCCGCGTTGTTCATTCATAAAATGAATATAATTTTAAAATTATCAATTCCAACGCCATGCCAAAGATAATGCACCCGGCATATATTTACAGCCTTACATTTACTAAAAAAATCATCACCTTTGTTATAGTTTTGTATGCCAGCCGCAAACAAGCCTGCACAACCGTTATTATATGATTTTATATGGCGCCAGTGGTCACGGAAAAGTGATTATAGAGATACTTGAAAGCAATAACGAGAAGGAGATTATTATTTGGGATGATTCCGCCCGGCTGCCGGTATGGCAGTATGAAGTAGTAAAGCCAATACCCCCCGGCACGCCGGTAAAGGAAAAAATGGTGATAAGCATTGGCGTAAACGCCACCCGCAAAAAGGTAGCCGAGCGTTTCGCTGATTCTGTTAACTTTGGCACGGCCATACATGCTGATGCCTACCTTTCAGGCAGGGCGACAGTAGGCGAGGGCACAGTGGTAATGGCAGGCGCACGCGTAAACCCCGATACCCGTATAGGCAGGCACTGCATCATCAACACCTCAGCGTCTGTAGATCATGATTGTGTCTTGGGAGACTATGTTCACATTTCCCCCAATGCTACCCTCAGCGGCACGGTAACGGTAGGTGAAGGTACACATATAGGCGCAGGTGCAGCCGTGATACAAGGCATAAAAATAGGCAGGTGGTGTACTATAGGCGCAGGTGCCGCAGTTATAAAAGACATACCTGACTACGCCACAGCCGTAGGTTGCCCCGCAAAAATTATTAAAATAAAAGAAAATATATAAAACACAACACTCCTTAACATGAATTCGAAAATATGGTTATCATCCCCCCACATGGGCGGCACCGAACAGAACTTTGTAAAAGAAGCTTTTGACACCAACTGGATAGCGCCAATGGGCCCTAACGTAAATGGCTTTGAAAATGACATCTCTCTGTTTCTCGGCGGCACCACCCATGTAGCCGCACTTAGCTCCGGCACGGCGGGGCTGCACCTTGGCCTGGTGCTGCTGGGTGTAAAAGCCGGCGATGAAGTCATTTGCCAGAGCATGACGTTTTCAGCATCCGCCAACCCAATAGCCTACCTGGGCGCAAAACCCGTATTTGTAGACAGCGAAAGCGAAACCTGGAACATGTCTCCCGCCCTGCTTGAAAAAGCTATACTTGACCGCCAGGCAGCAGGCATCACCCCCAAAGCAATTATACCTGTGCACCTATACGGTATGCCCGCCAAAATGGATGAAATAATGGATATAGCGCATAGGTATGGCATCCCCGTACTTGAAGACGCCGCAGAGGCACTCGGCTCATCGGTTAACGGCCGCATGTGCGGTACCTTTGGCGATATAGGTATCCTGTCATTCAACGGCAACAAGATCATAACCACATCAGGCGGCGGCGCCCTGGTGTCAGAAAATCCTGGTATAGTTAAAGATGCCCGCTTCCTCTCCACCCAGGCGCGCGATGAAGCCCCCCACTACCAGCACTCTAAAATAGGCTACAACTACCGCATCAGCAACCTGTGCGCAGGCGTGGGCCGCGGCCAGATGGAAGTACTCGCGGAGCGGGTAGGCCAAAGAAGGGCCATATACAACCAATACTACAACAAATTGAATGCCGTAAGAGGGATACATTTTTTAACCGAACCCGCGGGCTACTTCTGCAACAGGTGGCTCACTACTATCATCATAGAGCCGGCAATAGCGGGCTTCACCCGTGAAGACCTCCGCCTCGCATTGGAAAAAGACAACATCGAGTCCCGCCCGTTATGGAAGCCCATGCACCTGCAACCCGTGTTCTCGGGCTGCGCCTTCTATGGCGACGGCACCGCCGAAAACCTCTTCATCAACGGCCTTTGCCTGCCCTCCGGCTCCAACCTTACCCAGGCCGATATGGACAGAGTGTTCGCCATAATAGATAAATTCATCAGGTAAAAAGACGAAACACGAAAATTCTAAAGATTAAATTCCAAATTCCAGTTAAGTTCTAAAAAGCTGATTTTTCAACACAGAACGTTACCCATTGTCCCGCACCTCCTAAAGTGCGGGACAACTATTTTTAAAGCACTACTCCCGGGGCAACGCCCAATAAGTCTTCGAAACCCCATTGTAGTCAAAAATGTCCCGCTAGGGACTCCAGGTTTGAAACAACAAGTAAAAATAATGTTCCCATGTGCCATCGGGACTACCCAATTTTCAGAAACAGGGTTTCCAATGCAATTGGGCACCGCCCAATAATCCTTTAGCACAGGGCACCGCCCTGTGTTCCCGGATATGTCTCCACGTCCCCAACCCACAAGGGGCACCGCCCCGCAATACATCAGCACAGGGTGTAGCCCTGTGTTCCCGCATATGTCTCCACATTCCCCAACCCACAAGGGGCACCGCCCCGCAATACATCAGCACAGGGTGTAGCCCTGTGTTCCCGCATATGTCTCCACATTCCC
>JACMPD010000001.1 GCA_014377675.1 Taibaiella sp. | reverse complement strand
CAAGCAACGGAAACCGATATAAGGCTTGGCGGAATCAGCGTATTCGTAATCACGCGTGCCCACCTGAAGGAAGTAAGCTACATCTCTCCAGCTGCCACCACGAACCACTTTGCGAGTCTTGTAAGGTTCGTCGCCGGGCCTGTTACCCATTCTAACTTCAGGGTTAATATCGGCCATCTGATCATAAGAGTTTCCGAAGAAACCTGAATTAGTCCACTCCGCAACGTTACCTGACATATTCTTCAGGCCGTAATCATTTGCAGCATATTTATCAACCGGAACAGTGTAAAGCCCGCCATCAGCCGAGTAATTGCCTCTCTGTGGCTTAAAGTTAGCAAGGTAACAACCTTTTTTATTGATGATATAAGGCCCGCCCCAAGGATATGGAGATTCATTTCTACCACCACGCGCTGCCCACTCCCACTCCTGCTCTGATGGCAGACGGAAACGACCTTCAGTGTATAATTTCGCCTTTTCCCTTTCTGAGATCCAGTAGCGGGTGCGCCAATCACAGAACGCCTGCGCCTGATACCAATCAACACCTACAACCGGGTATGTGTTGAAGCCCTGATACCAGAAATACTGGCGGGAGATTGGTTCATTAAATGAGTATTGATACTGCTTTACCCATACAGTTGTGTCAGGATATATTTCCGGGTGCAGTGTGTAGGTAAATGCCTTTTCGTTGTATGAGCTTTTAGGGCCGGCATATCTTGAGGCGTTAGAGTAATCAAATGTTTTGTATTCGTATTGAAGAACGGTAGTGTTAATCAACTTAATACCCCACCCTGATTGATCAGACTGAATGTACATTGAAGCGAGCTGGTCTTGTATATCAGCATCTTTCCAGTTGATGCGTTTATTCCAGTCAAGCTTTGTACTGCCATCTGGCAGGTCTTTTACATACTGTAATAAAGTACGCGCTATAGAGTCCTTCACCCAATTAGTAAACTGGCGGTACTCCTGGTTAGAAATTTCGGTAGCGTCCATGTAAAAACCAGCCACCTGCACCGTGTGAATAGTGGCATCATTCCTGCCCCTTACATCCTCATCACTGGCACCCAGCTTAAAAGTACCGGAAGGGACATAAACCATGCCTATTGGTGTAGGCGCGTTATAGTTTAATCGGGATTGATCACCTATTAATTGACCATTTGAGCCTCTTTGGCCACAACTTGCAGCAAAAGCAAGTACCGCTAAAGATAAGACTTTCAGGGATGTTCTTTTCATACTACTATTTGTTATTTTAGCAATTTGGCAAGTAAAAAACGGCATTATATCTGTACAACATTTTAAAACCGACACACAATATTCAAAGATTTTTCCAAAAATACAACTTTCTGTAAAAAAATGTTAAGAATTGTGCATTAATCATTGAAAAAGAAACGAAACTTTTCAAAACCTGTCTATTCTCTCAATCGCTTGCCCCACAGTGCTTTCAGGCGAAAAGCATGCCTCTTCGGTGCACACAAAGATATACATTTTATCTTGAGAAAATTTATTTTTAAGGAGTGGTAATTTTTCGTCGTTTTCGGCTGAAAACAGCACATATACTTCGGGTAAAAAATGTTCATTTATATCTTTGAAATGGTTTAAGGCATTTTTGCCAGTTGCCACTAAAGTCTTCATTCCTTTAATATCCCGCTGTATTAACTGCCCCCAATAGCTGAATGAATAGCCTCCGCGGGTGGCTGTGCCCGCCATTTTATCCATCATTATTTTTGAGTGCTCTATCCACTCTGTGTTTTCAGCGCACATGCCGCATATCCACAGGTTGTGGGCCATTACAGCATTGGCTGAGGGCATGGCACCATCATACAAGTCAATCTTTCTGACAGGGATATCAGTCTGGTTTACTGAAGTAAAATAGAAAAATCCGCCCTCATGTGCAAAATCGCGCAGCGCAAGACCTACCAGTTCTATTGCATCTGTTACCTGTGCATTGTTACCCGCAGCTGAGGCGAGTTGCAGTTTGGCCTGTGCCAGGTACGCTATGTCATCCAGTTTCGCGGGTATGCGTGCTTTCCCGTTTTTCCAGGTATGCAGCACTTCCTCTCCTTTCAAAAAAGCGGTTTCCATCCATGCCATGTGGTTAGTCGCCAATTCGGCATACTGAGGATTGCCAAGCACCCGTGCGGCTTTTGACAGTGCTATATTCATCAGCGCGTTCCAGGAGAGCAGGCATTTGTCATCAGTCTGCGGCCTTATTCTTTTGTTCCTTTCAGCGAGTAAGCGCTGTTTCGCCGTTTTAATTTTTTCTGTAAGCTCATTATTACTGATGTTGTTATCTGCCGCAAAGTTTTGGTTGCCGGCCGGTATATGCATAATGTTGGTTTCTTCCCAATTGCCGTGTTCGGTAATGCCGAAGTACGCGGCCATTAAGGATGCGTCTTCGCCTAATATACTGTTCCACTCCGCCAAGTTCCAAGTATAAAATTTACCCTCCACCCCTTCGCTGTCTGCGTCCAGGGCGCAGTAATAGCCTCCTGAGGGGTCTTTAAGTTCTCTTTCAACAAATGCTATCACTTCATCAATGATGGTCTTATAACGCACCCTGCGGGTAACAGCAAAGGCATCGCAATAAGAAATAACAAGCAATGCATTGTCATAAAGCATTTTCTCAAAATGAGGTGCCAGCCATTGCCTGTCCGTTGAGTAACGCGCAAAGCCGCCGCCGAGCTGATCATAAATACCGCCGTCAGCCATAGCGTCAAGGCTAAGCAACGCATGGCCACGGGCCGCCTCACTACCTGCGTAGCGCGCATGCTCCAGCAAGTAACTGATGGCCATTGTGCCGGGAAACTTCGGCGCATTACCAAAACCGCCATATTCAGAATCTGCCTGTTTCAATATGTTTTCAGCGATATCCGCGGTTGTCCTTTCATCTAAAACCAGGCCCTTACCAGTCGCAATACTATTTACAGATTCCCTTAGGTAGTTAACCATTTGCTCCGCCTGAGCAGTTACCTCGTCACGCTGCGTATCCCAAATCTGTATCATGCGCTGCATAAGCTGAGACCAGGAAGGCCGGCTGTAAGCGGGCTTTGGCGGGTAGTAGGTGCCGCCGTAAAAAGGGATGCGGTCCGGGGTAACAAATACATTAAGCGGCCAGCCTCCATTACCAGCTATGGCCTGTACGGCATCCATATACATGTGGTCCACATCGGGGTGCTCTTCCCTGTCTACCTTTATGCAAACAAAATTAGTGTTCATGTACAATGCTGTCTCCTCATCTTCAAAACTTTCCCGCTCCATTACATGGCACCAGTGGCAGGCGGCATATCCAATACTCACTATAAGCGGCTTGCCTTCCTGCCTGGCTTTGTCAAAGGCCTCATCGCCCCACGGGTACCAGTCAACAGGGTTATTAGCGTGTTGTAACAGGTAAAGGCTTTGTTCGTTTATGAGTCTGTTTGGCATGGCTGTAGCAGCTTTGGGGCAAATAGCCGCAAACGCTGTACAAATGTAACGTTGCAGGAGGAAAAACTAATAGTGAAGCGGGTAATTGTTTTGGGCACGGAAGCGAGTGCCACATGGCAGAATGATTACTACCAAAAATATTTAAGGGAGCGTGCTACGAAACACTGACTTTATTCCTTTCCACCAGGTAGTTTTCAAGGGCAGCAACCATTGAGGGGGAATTTGGCGCAGGAGCCTTAATGTCAAGCCTCAGTCCATTGTCTTCAACTGCTTTGGAAGTGGTAGGCCCAAATGCACCTATCAGCGTGCCATTTTGCTTGTATTCCGGGTCATGCTCAAATAACGTCTGAACACTGAAAGGGCTGAAGAAAACAATCATGTCATGAGCATTGCCCATAGCGGACGCAATATCATTAGAAACTGTGCGGTACAAAGCAGCTTCGGCGTATTTTACATTGTGCTTAATCATATACTGCGCAATGTCATTCTTCACTGTGTCAGAAAGTGGCAGTATGAAACGCTCATTGTTCTTGTGTTTACCTATTATCTCCAGCAAGCCGGCAGTGGTACCATCGGCGGAGAAAAACACTTTTCTTTTGCGGTACAGGATAAATTTCTGAAGGTAGAGTGCGACTGCTTCAGTAATACAAAAGTACTTCATTTCCTGCGACACTTTCACTTTCAACTCTTCACATATCCTGAAAAAATGATCAACTGCACTGCGGCTGGTAAATATAATTGCTGTAAATTCAGTAATATCAACCTTTTGTTTCCTGAATTCCTTACCTGTAAGGCCCTCAACTCTTATAAAGGCATGAAAATCGACTTTGATGTCAAATTTTTTGGCGAGATCAAAATAGGGAGACTTATCCGATTCAGGGCGGGGCTGAGTAATTAAAATGCTGTTTATTTTAAACACCATTTTTTCGGCAACCTTTTTTTTTGAGCCAGCAACTTTTGCCATATTCAGGGGATTTCGGTGACTTTTGAACGTTGTTAACTTTAATACAATCAATAAAACAATAGCCCTTTGACTAATAATTTCATTAAAACCGCCAGTGGCAATATTTCCGAGGCGCAAAGGTACATAAAAAAGTGGAATTTACTATATTGGAAAAATGAACCAAATACCTGCCATGACCTGAAGTACCTGTTAGCTAATATTAAACCCGCTACAACAAAAGATACAATGATTAATTGTGATACTACGCCCCTATCAGCAAATGCAAGCGCAATAATAAATGGTATCAACACTATAGCGAGTATCTTATTAACAAGAAAAACATTAAACAGGTATTGCTCAGTGACACTCTCCATACTGAAAGCCCAGCCACTGAACCTGACTGCGGCGTACTTGGCAAAGTAAATGAGCGCTGTGCCACATATAAGCATGACTATAAGTAAAGACGAGGGTATGACGCCCGAATGGTGCGGCGTGTAAAACTCGACCACATAATAAATGTAGGAGCCCTCAGCAATCGTAAAAAAGACATTCATCAGGAAGTTGGGCAGGCCCGCTGATTGTAGCTGGTCTTTCAACTGCCGGTTACTCAGAGCCGGGTTCCAGAAAGCAAGCCACAGGTTAAGAAAGTAGCGCTGGTCTAAAAACTTAATTACCCCTAAAGTAATACATAATAAAAGCAATAAATAGAAATCTGATGTCTGGGTACGAGACATATGCGGCACCTGTATGTCACTGATTACGCGCCTGGTGGCCAACATAGGGTGGCGACGAATTGCGCTGTCATTTAGTAAGTCAGTTCCTTTTTTCAGCACCGCACTATCAAACGGAGCTGCAATGTCATACTTAATCAGATTAACCCTTGCATCAGCATTGCAGCAAAACACAAGTAACAAGGCAGTAAAATAAAAGAAAATACGCATTCAGGGCGCAAAATTAACTTATTTGACATTGCACACTTCCTGTAAACTGCACATTGTGAAAAATTATTTTTCAGTAGAACACCATAAGGACATGGCGTAAATATACACGGCATAACAAAGGGTACAAAAATTATAGTATTGAT
>JACMPD010000036.1 GCA_014377675.1 Taibaiella sp. | reverse complement strand
GTGCAGGTATATACAGGCTTTGTATATGAGGGTCCCTCGATAGCTAAAAAAATATGCGCTGGCCTGATAAGGAGCGGAAAATTCAATACGGTGAAATAAGAAATTAATTTTCTGGTACGGCATTTGCATACAGTATATTGCGCAGTACTGTTTATATTTACAAACAATTATACAAACAAACATACAATGAAAAGAACAATCATTATGCTTGCCCTTTTTATGGGCTTTTTCTCGGTTGCGAATGCGCAATACGAAAATACGATGGTGAAAATAGGCATGAAAGCGCCTGAGCTTGCTTACCCCGACCCTAACGGTAAACAAATGAAACTGTCTGAAATTAATAAGGGAAGATATGTGTTATTAGACTGCTGGGCGTCATGGTGCGGACCGTGCCGCATGTCAAACCCTGGTTTGGTAAAAATTTATAAGGAATATTCTAAGAAGAAATTCAAAGGCGCTTCTAAAGGGTTTACTGTAGTGAGTTTTTCTCTTGATCAGGATAAAGGCAAGTGGCAAAGTGCGATAGCACAGGATGGGCTTACTTGGGAATACCATATGAGCGACCTGAAAGGCTGGCAGTCTGCGGCATGTCCGCTTTATGGCTTGCAGTATATTCCTCAGGCATTCCTAATTGATCCTAAAGGAAATATAGTAGGGAAGTACGGCCGTGCCGAGGAAGCTGAAAATGATATAAAGAAATATGCGCAATAATTAACCACTGAATTATATTAAATTAAAAAGCGGAGCCAGCCTGGCTTCGCTTTTTGATTTGTGGGAGCTCTCCCCGCGCGCAAAACGTTAAATAAATGCTTCTCAAAAAATATTATTGTTTTTCTTAAAATTTTGGAGTAACTTTGTGCTTTATTAATTATTTAAATAAGTTTTAGAATGCAACAAGGTACAGTTAAGTTTTTCAATGGAACTAAAGGATTTGGTTTCATCTCTCCATCAAACGGTGGTCCGGATATTTTCGTTCACGTTTCTGGTCTTAAGGACGAAATTCGTGAAAACGATAACGTTTCCTACGAGGTTCAGAATGGTCAAAAAGGTTTAAATGCGATTAACGTAGTAGTTATCTAATTTATATATTTTTTTTCAGTAAAAAAGCCACCCTATGGTGGCTTTTTTGTTGGGTGTCTGTGAACGCCAATACAAGTTAGTAGTTAGGCGAATACTCAACGTCACACGTTATGGTTGTCCGGGCAAAACTCAAAAATCAATCTTGCATTAATCGCAACATGCTTGTAGCCTCCGCTTTTAATCAGCTCAATCACATCATTCATTTTTTCCTCCAGTTCTTTAATCCTTTTTTCGGAGTGCCTGATTTCATTTTCTGAATGAGCTACCAATTCAATTTTTTTCCTGTGAAATTCAGTCTTTACTTTTACAAACTGGCCTATCAGATGCTCAGTTTCATCGGCAGTAAATCTGCCGCATAACAGTGGAAATTCCATTTGTTGTTTTTTTTTTGTTGAAAAATTATTGACCTTGCCCTGCGGTAAACATTTCCTTGCCATTCATCAGGTAAAGATTTTCTGTCTTTATTATGTCCAGTCTCCTGTGTTGTATCCTTTGTAGCAGGTCTATTACTGCCTGATAACTCACTCCATTTTTAATATCGTTTTTAAACCTACAGCGCCAGTGGTCAGTACAGAAAGTCTCAGGGAATCCGTCAGGCCAAACTTTAGTGCCCCTGTTTGTAATCATAGATAGCTTTAATCCGCTGGAATCCAAGTCATTAATTAGTTCCGCAAGTTTGTTTGGGTCTCTGTCTTTATGGTGCAAGAAAACATCAACACCCACTAATTCCTTTACTGCGGGTTCCTCAGGAGTAACCTTAATCTTGAATCCTGCGATAGCTTTTGAATAATCGGCAGCATTGAAATTAATTGGTCTTTCACCTATTCTTTCAATCACCGCGTCAGCAAAACCGGTTGTGCCAGTTAATGATTTTGAACTTTGTGCGTCATAAATGTCTGAGGTATGTATACCATCTTCAATAGTCCGCAGCCACGCGTTATGTATTTTTTCAGCTACATCCCCTTGTCCTATATGAACCAACATTTGCACCGCACCTAAAATTAAACCAGATGGATTAGCTTTATTTTGTCCTGCAATCAGCGGAGCGGAGCCATGTATTGCTTCAAACATAGCAAAACCTTCTCCGATATTTGCGCTGCCGCCTAAGCCTACAGAGCCGGTGATTTGTGCGGCTACGTCACTGAGAATATCACCATAAAGGTTAGGCATCACTATCACATCAAACGCTTCAGGGGTGTCCGCAAGCCTTGCGGCACCTATATCCACTATACAATGTTCCTTTTCTATCTCCGGATACTCTTCCCCCACACTATCAAACATTTTGTGAAAAAGACCATCTGTCATTTTCATAATGTTATCTTTTGTAAAGCACGAAACCTTTTTGCGATTGTACGCTTTGGCATATTCAAAAGCATATCTGATTATCTTTTCAGTGCCGGGTTTTGAAACCAGTTTAAGGCATTGAATCACCTCATCAGTTTGCTGGTGTTCAATGCCGGCATAAAGGTCTTCTTCGTTTTCTCTTACTATCACCACATCCATTATAGGGTGTTTTGTGCTTACACAAGGATGATAGGACACGCATGGCCTTACGTTTGCATACAGGCCAAGTACCTTCCTGGTCGTCACATTCAGGCTTTTGTAGCCGCCGCCTTGGGGGGTGGTTATAGGCGCTTTGAGGAATACTTTAGTCCGTCTTAAAGATTCCCATGCACTTGCATCTATCCCGGTAGTTATACCTTTTAAGTATACTTTTTCGCCAATTTCTATTTCCTCTATTTCAAGGTTGGCTCCTGCCGCCTCAAGTATCCTCAGCGTGGCCTTCATTATCTCCGGACCTATACCATCGCCATGAGCCACTGTTATAGCTACAGCTTTCTTTAATTGTGCATGGTTTTCTAGCACTATTGCGTTGTTTGTGTCTGTTGTCATACCGGTTTTATTTAGTTAATTAGTTAAGTGTTTCGTTGTGTTTCTTTACTTTAGCTACATTATCATTTTTTAGCTCTGTGAGTTTCTGCCTTACACTTTCATCATGCTTAGCAAGCGTTGCCTTAGCAAGTCTGCCTGCGTTTTGCGCCCTGTTCACAGCCAGTGTCGCCACCGGCACATCATTTGGTATTTGGACAATCGACAGTAAAGAATCCCATTCGTCAATAGAATTAGTCGATTTTATTGGCACCCCGATAACCAGAATGATAGTAAGTGCTGCCATCATACCCGGCAGGTGAGCGGCTCCGCCTGCTCCTGCTATTATTATGTCTACATTTCTGCCCGTTCGTGTTTTCGCATATTCAAACAACCGTTCGGAACTCCGGTGGGCCGGCACTACACAAAACTCATATTCAACATCAAACTGCTGCATCACCTTTGTAGCACCAGTCGTTGTGTCTGCGTCTGAGCCGCTGCCCATTATTATGGCTACTTTTTTGTTCATACGCCTTCTTTTAATAAATGCCTGATCATTATTTATTTTTAAAGTGCGTCTTTCACATTAATATTGGTTATTGTAACATGTATCATTTTACGGACTTCTTTACACGGCGTTTTGCCATACATGTGTAAATGCACATCATCAGTACAAAGTATAGTTTTCAATGCCTGCATCATCAGTTTTTTGCGATGAGGGGCAAGCCCTAAAATGCTAATCATCACTGATGCATTGTTAAGTTTTGTGTTGCCGATTGGCAGCCCCAACATCTCCCTGATTTGCTGCTCAAATTGAGATGTGGTTGATGCTTTTGTGGTGTGGTGCCCGCTGTTGTTTGGGCGGGGCGCCAATTCGTTTACGTAAATTTTTCCATTACCAACAATAAACATTTCAACAACTATTATTCCGGTTAAACCAATAGCGACAGCTACTTTTTGAGCTATTGCGCAAACCCTGATAGCAGTATCAGTGTCAATATCTGCCGGGCAAATCTGGAAATCAAGCAACATGCGTTCTTTATCTAAGATCATCAGAACGGGGTAGTAGCATTCCACCAGACCGTTTTCGTTACCAGATACTATTACTGATATTTCATGCTTTACATCAACAAGTTCCTCCAGCACACAGGCCTTGTCAAAAGCCTTCGAAATGTCTTCAGAAGTGCGTAATAAAAATACCCCGCTACCGTCATAGCCATTTTTGCATTTTTTAAGGCAGGCGGGCAATTTGTCAGTAAGGCTCTGCAATTCAGTTTTGTCACCCACTAACCAACCCATAACAACCGCTATTTTGTCCTCTTGCAGAAATTGTTTTTGGGTGTATTTATCTTGTATAGTTTCTATTGTTTCAGGCGAGGGGTAGACTTTTACACCATTAATGTGCAGCCTTTTTAATGCTTCTGCATTTACTGCTTCTTTTTCAATTGTTATAACGGCTATCTCCTTTCCAAATCTTATAACGTCATCAAAGTTCATTGGGTCACCAACATGAAAAAGAGAGGTATATTTTGAACAGGGTGCTGATATTTCCTTGTCCATTACCGCTGCGTGAATACCGAAGTCAACGCCGTACCGCAATAACATTGCACACTGTTGGCCGCCCCCAATATTCCAATTTTTAGATATTCCAGCATATGCCATTATTTGTTTTTCCGTTTGCCTGATTACCATGCAAAAGTGAAACAATAAAAGCATTAGTTTTTATTTAAGTTTTAGATATTGACCATAAATATTATTTATGAGAATTGTTGAGCCTCTGCCGCGTATAGATAAGGAAAATATAAAAGCATGACATGCCGGTTTGGAAACCGGCATGTCATGCTTTTATAAGGCATTTTTTTGGCTATTTGGAAAGGCCATTGCCCGCCAATAATTATAGGCAGGGTTTTCAATGTAGTGGAAGGAATTATTTTAGTGAGGCGATCGCCGAGGACAATGCTGCCGATGACTTTTGATATTTAGCTTTTAATTCTATTAACTTTTGTAGTGCTTCCAATACCTTAGATTCCCTGCTGTTAAGCAGAAACAATGTACTTTCTCCTGCCCTGAAACGTTGCGACTCACCTTTGTACAAAACTGTGTATGCAATATAGGCTTTGTCGTAATCAATTATCTGTGCTCTCAGTGATAACACTTCGGCGTATGTACTTTTTACTTTGTTTTGAATCTGGATTTCAGTCTGCGAGATATCCAGTTTCATTTCCTGTATTTTAAAATTGGCTATTTTAACACCCGATCTGGCCTCCCGTAAGAAGAGCGGCACACTAAAATCCAGTCCTATTTTATTATTTTTATCTATATAATATGGGTCAAAATTTTTTGCAAAATAGTCCTTCGAGATAATTCCAGCGTTCACGCTGAGCTTTGGTGCCAAATATTGCCTTTTCAGCTTTCGTTCCAGCTCCAGTACATCCAATTTGTTTTGCATAGACAGCAGTTTCGGGTGGTTCCCGGTTGTAGCGAGAAGGCTATCAATATTCGGTAACTGTTGGTCATACTTATCTAAAGATGTAGTATCAGGCACTACTGTTACAGCCAGCTGCGACGGCTCCCCATCTTTCTGCCATAGAAATGCAGATAGTTCAATTCCGGACATTTGCCATGCCAGCAGTGCGGCATTTTGTTGTTGCATCAATACCTGGTACTGTGCAATAGCTTCCGTAGTGTCAATGGCTGGTTTATTGCCTTGTTCCGCTTCAATTTTTACAAATTTTATTCGCTCAGTATTTGTTTTAATAAGTGATTGAATGTTGGTGTATATTTCATAATCCCTTGTCCAGTTCCAGTAAGCTGATAAAGCATCATAAAAGATATTGTTTATTGACAGTAACCGATCAAAATCCGATGCTGTCGCATAAGCTTTTGCCTGTTGCAATGTTGCCCGCCTTTTGTCATATAATAAAGAGTTTAACGGAACCTTTACCCCCAGATATCCTAAATCACCAGTGGTGGTTTCCGGGTTAAGCCTGTAGCCTTCAGCTGATTCAATACCACCCTTTAACTCAACGCCATACCAGGTTGGTATGGTGAGTTCAGGGGTAAAATAGGAGTAGTACTGCTTGCCATCGAGCGTTTTTTGTCTCAGCGTAGTGTTCAGCAAAGGGTCGAAAGCACCACGCGCACCCTGCACTTCAGCATTAGCGCGGTCAACTCTCAGTTGGGCCTGCTTTACTACCGGGTGATAGGCACGAACAATACTCATTAGTTCGTCTTTAGACAGCATTAAGCTCTGTGCAACCGCAATGTGCGTATAAAGACATGTGATCAGAAGCAATACCAGATACTTACTTTTTATATTTCTTGTCATCTTTAGCCGATTTGCTTTGATAGTATTCAGGTGGGAAGCCATTGGCGTTTCGCCACAATTCATACCAGATTGGCACGTCATTCAGCAATGCGATTGCTGATGTCCCTATTCCCATTTTAAGGCTGGGCGGCCATGGTTTTGACGCAGAATCTTCTGCAATTAACAACCTGAATTTTCCGTTGTCACTTACTGTGCTTTCAATTGCAGCAACTTTTCCGCTAAAAATCCCATAAGATGCTTTGGGCCAGCCGCTAAATATAATTGCCGGGTAGCCGTCAAAGATGAACTTCACATCTTGGTCAAGCGTTATAAGTGGCATATCAACTGGCTGCACGAATAGCTCTACTGCATAGCTTATGTTATCAGGCACTATTTCAGCAATCTTCTCGCCTTCCTTTACTATTTCATTCAGACCTGATTTCGTCGCCTGCACAATCTGTCCATCCTGAGGTGCCAAAAGGAAATACATATTATTTCTAATGGTATAGTTGGCATAGGTATTTGTGAGTTTTGCCACCTCTCCCGTAGCATTCGCTATGTCACTTCTTACCGAGGCTTCATCGCCTCTTGTTTTAGATATTTTTTCATTGTACTCCTGTTGAGCCTGCAACAGGTCTGCACGTGTATTTAGTAATTTATTTTCACCACTTATCCTTTTTGCCAGTGTACTCTGGGTTGCCTGTATTCTTTGTTCCAATTGAGAAGTGGATGCAAGCCCGCTATCCTTCATTATTCTCATTCTTCTTAGCTGTTCTTCTGCTATTCTGTGGTCACTTATCGCGGCTATCATCTCCATGCTATCGCTTATCACTTTCCACCTTAGTTGCTTTTGCTTCACACTCAGTACCTGGTTCATTGCCTGCATCTGGCTGGTAATAGCATCGGCTTTTGCTTTATACTGCGTAAGGCTGCCTTCCTTAGCCCGCATCTGATCCTTTGTTCGTTCCAGTAAATTAGGGTCCAGGTAACCGTCTTTTATCTCCGCTAATTGGGCCAGTGTGTCTCCTTTTTTTACATGGTCACCTTCTTTTACGTACCATTTTACTATCCGCCCGGCTATTATAGAGTTTACCTGCTGCGGCCTGTTTTCCTGCCTCAGGGTAGTCACATTTCCCCTTGCCCTTATGTTTTGTGTCCATGGGAGAAACAATATGATGATAAACAATATCAAAGCTCCTGTAAGCCAATATTTTACTTTACTTTTTGTGCCCTCCATGTATATGGCACCCATGGCAGAAAAGCCTGAGACATCCGTATCTTTACCAATTATTTGTTTAATTTCCTGCATTTTAATTCGTTTTTATATTACTAATTCTTCCTTTTTCCATCGTAACAACTCTATTGCATTTGTCCATGAAAGCAGGTTCATTTGAAATGATTATGACTGTAGTATGTTTTAATTCATTCATCAAATAGTGTATAATACTCTCCTGATATTCCGGCTCAAGCCCAAGGCATGGTTCTTCCAGCAGCAATAAAGGTGGGTTACTAATCATCACACGCATAAGTAATATCTTCTTCACTATCCTGCTTGGTAAGTGATGCCCGGTCGGTTGCAAAAACATTTCATACCCGTCCCTGTTAGATTCTATAAAACGTGTCAACCCTATTATACTTGCCAGTTTATAAAGCTCCGAAGTATCGGTATTAGCCTGGCTCATGAAAATGTTCTCCTTTATAGTGCCTTCAAATATACCTTGCGAACCAGTGAAAAGACCGATCGCTGACCTGAGGCTACTGATACTGTAGTTGTTATTAGGTATTTCGTTTATTAGTATGCTGCCATTATTTGGCTGATATATGCCACTTATCACCTTCAGCAGTGTTGATTTTCCTGAGCCATGAGGACCTGTAATACATACTTTTTCAGACCTATTTACCATCAGATTTACTGATTGTAACACTGTGTGTTCCTCGTAAAACCCAAACGTCAAATTTTGCACATTTACGGTTACCCCCTGCCCGTAACTGCTGAATATCATTGTACCGCCTGTTTCCTTTTCTTTATCAGTTAACTTATTAATTTTTTCCACCGATGTAAGTACATCGTACACCTTGTCAAAGTTTACAATAAGCTTCTCTATTGAATCAATTACTGTAAGTATAACGATTTCTGTTGCTATGAACTGTCCGATATTGAGTTGCTGTGTAACCAGCAAATAGGCACCCACAATCAGCATTGCCGCTACAATTAAAAGTTTGAAAGTTATCAATGTCCAATATTGAAACAGCAGTACTTTAAAATGTGCAGTTCTGGCTTTAAGATACCCTTTCACAAAATGGTCAGTCTTATTTAGGTAGAAATCTTTGTCTTTAGTAAATTTTATATTTATCACAAATCTGGCCATCTCCTGCAGGTAACCAGCGACTTTATATTTGTAGTCGCTTTCCTGTATGCTGGTTTTCATTCCCTGCCTCGATGAAAACTGGAGTATAATAAATAATACGGATAGTAAAAGAATGCCGAAGAATATGAAAACCGGGTGATAGAATGATAACAGCAGCAACCCGAAGAGTATCTGGATAGATGCGGCCGGAATGTCCAATAATAATTTTGAAATACTCTTTTGTAATACAATCGTGTCAAAGAAGCGATTGGTTAATTCCGGCAGGTAGTATTTGTTTATGTCCATCATATCAAGCCGGGGGATGGTGTACGCATAAAGAAAAGAGTAACGCGTGAACAGTTGCTGCTGTATTCGTTCTATTATTTTCAATTGGTGTACCTGTAACATGCCATTGAAAAATACACCCAATATTACAAAGGCGATAAGCAATATCAGTGATGTTGATATGGAGCCTCCAAGCACAAATCCAATAATTGATTGTATGCCTAATGGCAGTGATAACTGAACCAGGCCGGAGAAAATAGCAAAAAAATAAATTGAATATATTTCTTTTTTCTGAAATTTTAAAATAGAAAAAAGTTTACTTATTGTTGTTGTATCTTTTGTTGACATCCAGTTTTATTTTATAAAGCTATGCTTTTAAGGGCCTAAAGCTAACTTTTATTTATTTTGCAAAGATGCCGCATTGAGATCGTTAGTAGTTATTTAACTTTGCGATGTCCACTATTAAAATTACTTATGAACTACACGCTCAATCAATTAAGAGTGTTCTTAAAAATTACTCACACTAACAGTATCACTAAAGCTGCACAGGAGCTACATTTAACCCAGCCGGCCGTTTCCATTCAATTGAAAAATTTTCAGGATCAGTTCGATATTCCGCTTACTGAAATTGTGGGTCGCCAACTGTATGTGACCGAATTTGGCAAAGAAATTGCCGAGGCGTCAGAACAAATACTGGATGGTGTTAGTGCTTTGGACTATAAAACGCTGGCGCATAAAGGAAAATTAACAGGGCGCCTTAAAATATCAATTGTCTCTACAGGAAAATACGTAATGCCTTATTTTCTGGCTGGCTTTTTAAATGAGCATGAAGGTGTAGAACTGGTAATGGACGTGACCAACAAGGCAAAAGTACTGGAAAGCCTGGAGCGTAATGAGGTAGATTTTTCACTTGTTTCAGTACTTCCTGAGTCATTAGCGGTTGAGAGCTTAAAGCTTATGCAGAATAAATTGTATCTTGTCACCAGTACAGCCGCTCACTTTTGCGAAGGCATACGCGACAATTCTGTTTTTGGAAAATTACAATTAATTTATCGGGAACCCGGATCTGCCACACGCATGGTTATGGAACGGTTTATTCGAAGTAACAATATTTCCGTTTTGAAGAAAATGGAATTAACATCAAATGAAGCTGTGAAACAAGCGGTAGTGGCTGGCCTGGGCGCTTCAATAATGCCATTGATAGGAATAAAAAATGAGTTGAGCAGTGGTGAATTGCAAATTGTACCCGTTAAAAATTTCCCGATCATAACTAATTGGCACCTGGTTTGGTTAAAAAACAAAAAATTTTCCCCTGCCGGAAGGGCTTACCTTGATTATATAAAAAATGAAAAGGACAATATTATCAGGCATAAATTCGAATGGTTTGAAAAGTATTAATGGTCTTAAGTTTCAATAGAAACAGCATGAAGAAGTTATTAACGTTTATTGGTTGCATCGTACTCACTTTGGCTGTTGGCGGTCTCTCTGGTATTGCTACAGTTGGCGGCGTAAAGGGGTGGTACACCACTTTGTTGAAACCGGCATTTAACCCCCCAAACTATTTATTTGGCCCGGTATGGACATTGTTGTACCTCCTCATGGGCGTGTCGCTATATATCATACTTCAAGAGCAGGCTACACCTGCAAAAAAGAGGGCGCTGGTCATTTTTGGTGTGCAACTTTCGCTGAATGCTTTTTGGAGTATTATTTTCTTCAATTTTCATGAAGTGGGGTGGGCGTTAATTGAAATAATTTCTATTTGGATGTCAGTCCTATTGATGATCATTACCTTTTATAAAATCAATAAAACGGCGGGGCTCTTACAATTGCCCTATCTCGCTTGGGTTTCTTTTGCTACAATATTAAACGCAGCTATTTTTTATCTGAACTAGGAGCAGTGTCAATATTGCAGAAAGTAATTTGCAACCCAGTAAAAGTGCCCCAAATATCATGGAGACCTCTTTGGCCCAACAGTTTTTGTCTTTGGATGAAACCTTAAATTAGATTTTTTTCTGGATTTTACGCGTAATTTTTACCACAACGGACCTTGGTAGAAATCTTATCCCATTCGCCAATATTGCATTAATAGTTCCATGAATAGCTACTGTCTTGCCCTTCATCATCATCTCATATCCGTACAATGCCACTTCTTCTGCTGAAGGTAACTTTTTACCCTTCACCAAGGCACTGTCTTCCATTGCCGCAACAGCCTGAAAGCCACTTTCAGTAGCGCCGGGGCATAGAGTAGTAATAGTTATGCCTTTGTCCCTTACTTCGTTATCTACAGCCTCAGAGAAACTAAGTACATAAGCTTTTGTAGCAAAATAGACAGCCATTGTTGGTCCTGACTGGAATGCTGCAGTTGACGCGACATTCATTATTTTCCCTGTCTTTCTTTTTACCATATCCTGCAGGTAGAGTTTGGTGAATTGCGTCAGCGCAGTAATATTAAGATTGATCATTTGCACCTCCTTATTCCAGTCCGTTTCACAAAACATGCCATAATCGCCAAAGCCGGCATTGTTAATGAGATAGTCAATCGTAATATTCCGGCTTTTCGTTTCATCATATACCTGCCTTGCAGCATCAGTTAACGAAAGATCTTTCCCAATAGTGTAGACTGTAATGCGAAACTGTTTTTCAAGCTGAACTTTAATTTCATCTAACCTTGATTTATTCCTCGCTACCAGTACAAGGTTATCTCCTTTTGAAGCATGAATTTTTGCCAGTTCCAGTCCTATGCCATTTGAAGCGCCTGTTATCAGAGCTGTTGCCATTGTGTTGTTTAATTTTTGTAAAAGTATCTATATCTGATAAATGAATTGGCAAGGAAATCATGATTCGCTGCGCATACGATGAGGCGTTTTATGAAAAATCAGGTCTTATTCCTTTAAAAATACTTATGCTCAGACGATTTACACCCTCTTGACCTGCAATTTTTTTTACTACAAAAAGGGTCGCCTGATTAAATGGCGACCCTGATTCAAAACACAAAAAAACATATCTTAAAAGACGTAACTGATAGTGAAAGCTATTTTTTAATAAATGATTTACTGAAATTTACACCTTCAGCGTTGGTAAATCGTATCAAATACATTCCGGGAGCTAAGGAAGCTATATTGAATGACGCAGGCAAGCTTTTTTCTGAATGAATCAAAAGTTTACCCGCCATATCATATATAGCGGCTACAGCAACCTGGCCTGAAGTGTAAGATATTGTTACACGGTCGTTTGCCGGATTAGGGACTACTGCAAAATCTGCATTTGCGTCAACGGTTCCAATTGCAGCTGTCGTTGCCTCAGGAAGTGGTATAAGTGCACCACCCTGACGAAGAGCCACCCAAAGGCCAAACTTTTTGCCGTTGCTATTTACGGTAGAATCGAGGAATCCTGAAGCTAAAACAGTGATTGCAGAGTCAGTGAGACCCAAGGTGCTTAGCGGTGCTGAATAGGTTTTAACGGTCGCTGTTCCGGCTGCATTAGTGACTGATATAGTGTAATTTGCAGTTGGCAAACTGAGATATCCTGCACTGTTGAATTGGCCGAAGGAAACGTCGTTTACCAGTACCGCGGCACCTGCCCTTACATCAACAGTAGGTGCATCGGTGCAACCGTGTAGCACCAGTAGATCTGTACGGCCTGCCGTATCTGCCACTTCATGTGCGGTTGGGTACACACTTAAACGGAATGGCGCAACTGCCGCTGAAGGAGTATATCCGGTCGCGCTGATCAGTCCGTTTGCCACCAATATGTACTTTTGAGCAGATGTTAGTGTTACTGTAACGCTGAAAATCGTGTCTGTAACACTCATACTGTTTTTGGGTGCAATACCAATAGTAATAGGTGTTCCGGCAGGTGCATCAATAAACGGAGTTGCCGTACGGAAGGCAAAGTTATCAAGTAGCCGCACGCTGCCAAGATAAACGTCAACTGAATCTGCAGCACGGTCGGCTGAATTGTGGATAACCTGTACCCTGGCAGTTTGCGCTTTTACTCCACCTAAAGTTGCTAGGGACAAAATTGTCAAGAGAATCGAAAGTT
>JACMPD010000035.1 GCA_014377675.1 Taibaiella sp. | reverse complement strand
TTGTTGAGAAAGATGCAGTAATTTCATCCCAGTCAGATGCGGATGGAACGCTTGCTGACGATTCATAAATGCCAGTGAAAGCCTTATTATCCCCCTTTCTATTTGAAACAAAAAAATGATTTTGATTCCCAGGCTGAAATTGCAAATTACGCCAGGTGCAGTTCACCTTATTTCCAGGCGGTGTTATTTCAACCCACGTATTCCCTGTACCAACGTTATACCTCGTATATATATTATCATAAGAAAAAACGTAAAGCCTTGTGCTGTCCGGCGTAATAAATATTTTATCAATGCGCTGTATACTGTCCCAATAATGACTGGTATACATCAGTTCCTGAGCCCACGTATTGCCGCCGTCATGAGATACCAGAATACCTGCACCGGCATCATGCAAAAGGCCTACACCACCGGTAGCAAGGTAAATAGTATTTTTATTCAGGGGATTAACTGCAATACTGGTGATTCCAAAAACTCCGCCAATCAGCGGGGCGTTATCTGTAATGCAATCCCAATTCTTTCCTCCATTGGTAGATTTAAATAATCCTCCGTAGGTACCAGCAAGCACATAATTGCTTCCGGTGTCGTCCGGGTCTGCCCATACACACGTTACGTAGCCTGCGGTCTGAACAGGTAAGCTGTCCGGCCCTATACACTCCCATTTACCTTGATAACCACCTGTTCCACAAGTGCCTCTTCCCGCAAGTACGGCAGCTCTTAGTGCAAAATAATATTTACTGAACATATTAAAACCCGAGCTGTCATTTGCAGTTACTCTTTGTTGCCAAAATTGTTTCGCCTCAACCATCTCATCGCTTTCGCTTCCCTCGCAAGTATCTGACAGATCAACAAAAGAGTTCATCGTATCTAATATTTTGGCTAATGTAACTCCAGGCCTGTTGACAAAGGAATCAAGGGATGTGGGGATACGAGGTTCAATACTGTAATATTGCGCATGCGAAAAAAAAGGCAGCCAGGTAAGACATAAGATTGCCACAGTTTTTAAAAATCTCATAAAATAATTTTTATATTAATTTTTTAATATTTTAATTGTATTTATTTGTTTACTTTCACTTTGAAAACTTAAAAAGTATAGTCCAGTACTCCAGTTTTCTACAGGAATTTTTATACAGCTTTCCCGCTCTACGGCACTTACCAATATTGTTTGCCCTATGCTATTCAAAACAGTAATGCTGCCTGTAACCGCATTAGGCAGTTTAATTATCAACTCTTTATTCACCGGGTTAGGGTATGCTATCATACTGATACCATTCTCTGCTATAAAAGGTATAGATAAAGGCCAACGTTCAAAATAGCTGATAAATGACCCGCTATTGTTAGCATTACAATTAAGCCCTTCTGTAAATAAATCAGAAGCGCTGCCTCCTGCTGCAGCGTAGCCGTTTTTGGATTGCACAATTGAAAAAACCGCTTCATTCTCTATTCCCCCGAATATCTTTCGGTATATTTCATTCCCTGTAGTATCTAAAACAGAGAGCCATCCATCGCCTCCGCCTATTACATAGCGCGTATTTCCGCATATAATGTATTCCCCTGGAGGGGTAATGCATAAACTACTCCCTGTTTCATCTGAAGTTATCCCCAATGCTTTTTGCCAAACCAGGGTACCATCCATTTTTACCTTTACTACCCATATATCCCCATTGCCTCCATTATAGTCCGTTACCATATGGTCATTGGAGTAGGTAGTACCAGTTATCATTATAGTATTATCTCTTCTATCAATCATTGCACTTTCAGCCTCATCATTCCGACTTCCTCCATAGCTGCTATCCCACAGCACAGCACCAGTATCATTTAGCTTAATTACATAATAATCATCGTACATATCAGCGCCACTTTGCCATGAGGAGGGAATACAATCATAGTCTCTTGATGCAGTACTGCCTATCAGGTAATAAAATGAATCAACCGCTAAAATCTGGCCGCGGTTTCCTTCGCTCTCAGTACCTCCTATATTTTTTGTCCATAGCACATTCCCTGTACTATCTGTTTTGATCACCAACCAATCGGAAGAAAAAAAACCGCCATAATGAAAAGGTACATCGCCGTCACTACCATTAGTAGTCCCCAGGATAATAAAACCGTGATCAGCAGTGTTTGCAATTGATATGGGATCATCACTATAGCTGCTGCCATAAGTTTTTTGCCAGAGTAAGTTGCCATTAGCATCAGTCCGTAGTAACCAAATATCGCCCCCTCCTTTATTTCCAGTTACATCTCCATCATTTGAAAGCGTTAATGCTAATACTGCGTATCCGCCATCTGGTGTTTGACAGGCTTTAAATGCGAGGTCGTCATCGCGGCCGCCAAAGACCTTTACCCAACTAAGCTGCCTGTTGCTATCCAATTTACCTACCATCACATTTCCCATAACGGTATCAATGGGTAGAAAGGGAACCCCCCCTCCCGGCTTACGAACCATCGCTCCTATAAAAAAAATGCCTTTATCTGTCGTGGGAATTGCAGAGGATATTTCAGCACAGCATTTATCAGTTGGCAAGAAACAATTACTATCCACATGCAGAGCCTGCCCGCGCACCCCGCCGCCGCACAGTAACAATAAGATAAATGCTATATACTTTAACATAAAATAAAAATACGGAGATTTTTTAATTATTGTAGTTTTTGGGGAATTATTTTTTAGTGGTGGGCAGTTGGGCGTGGTAGTGGTGTATGCGGGCGTTGCACTTAGTGGCGCAAGTGGAAAACTTTGCGAGTCGGGGGGTAGTTTCCCCTTAAATATGCCGTTCATCAAGCCTATTTTATTACAATATATCATTCACACTGGCGTTACAAACGCCCATCCGTGGCATCCTCGTCACAGACGAAGTGAAGCCTAAAAAACAGGTACTATCTACATGTAAAGCCTGCCCGCGCACCAGGGGCACAGGGTGGGAGTTGCGGGTGTTTTTGGAGCATAAAAATCCCAGGGCGCTATTTTCCGGCGCTCAAAAAATTCATTAGCAGCCTGATGGCTCCCTTGTTGCCTGCCGGTAGCTGGCGGGAAAAACTCAGGCATGTATAGATGTAATTGCCCTTGCCATATTTTGTATAAAGAGTGCCACCGGTCAGGGGTTCTTCGCCGGTATCGTGCATACTGAGGAAGGTAGTGTACTTGTCATCCCACTTAGCGGCAAAGTATAGACCGCGCTCCTGTACCCAGCCTTCAAAATCGGTATCTGTTATTTTGTTCGGGGTATTGAGCAGTTTGCTTTTTGGGTCAGTGAAGGTGATGGTTGCGTCTTCTTCTGTTACGCGTTTATCGCCGCCCAGGGTAATGGGATACGGGCCAAGTTTGGTGGTGGCCATATCCTGGGGTGTGTTGTATTGCATCACCAGTGTGCCTCCGT
>JACMPD010000034.1 GCA_014377675.1 Taibaiella sp. | reverse complement strand
GTAACGCCCTGAAATCCGGTTTTTAATCCAATGTATTTTAGAATGAATACTGAATTGGCAACCATACATGCGGCTATAGATGAAAAAACAAACCATTTCAACTGTTGAACAATAATTGCTATTTTCTGTGGGGATAAAAGGGAAAAGCATAATGGCAGCAACAGGTACGAAAGCCTATATTCAATCAGTTTCTGTGCTATACTGTAATATTGGGTTTGGGTGATAAGGGGGGCAAGGAGGTAAAAAAAGTACATTCCTCCTAACAGCAAAGCGGAGATAATGTTAATAATACCCGGCGCTTCTTTATCCTTGAATGTGCGGAAAACAAACCAGACTAACGGCACGAACAAAAAGGCCACCTGTAACTGCATGGGCAGCAAGAATGACACCATTATTAGCCGGGCAACATAAGTATCTACCTGAATTAGTCTCTTCATCTTTTATTTAACATGGACACATGCCGCACCATTATTTAAATTACTTTCTATAAAATTCAATATGACATTCGCGCACATAGTCACTCATTTCTTGTCGAAAACGTTCATCAGAAAATTTTAATGAATTTTGGCGTATCTGTTCATAGTTTGTGAGTGGATGATGTTCAAATTGGGTTACTGCCGCTATTACTGAGGCTTCGGTTTGCTCATCAAAAAAATAACCCGACTGACCATTTGTTACAGTTTCAATATAACCTCCATATTTTAATGCAATCACGGGTGTACCGCATGCCTGTACTTCCACGCACATAATACCAAAATCTTCCTTTGCAGCAAAAATACATGCTTTAGCTTCCTGAATGTAACGGATCATTTCGTTATCTAGCTTGTAACCGAGCCATTCGATATTGGGACTTGTTTTCAAGAGTTCCGTAAATTTCTTAGTGCCATAACCATCTCCAATCAATATCAGTTTTTTATCTGGCATTTGTTGAAATGCGCGCACAACCATATCTATTTTTTTATAAGGCACGAATCTGCCAAGGCATAAATAGTAGTCTTTGCGCTCACCATTGTATAATGAAAATTTTCCTGTCCTTACCGGTGGGTAAATTACTTTGGCATCACAGTGATAACTGTTTTGTATCCTTCTTCTTACATGCTCAGAGTTCGCTATAAAATAGTGCACGTTTGCAGCGGTTTTTAAATCCCATTTTCTAATATAGTGTATGAACCATTTATAAAAAAATATACGGCCTACTGCATGGTGGGCTACATAGTCATCATACATATCCCATACGTATCTCATAGGGCTATGGCAGTAGCATATATTTAATATCTTTGGATCTGCACCTATTCCCTTTGCAACCGCATGGGAAGTAGAAATAATCATATCATATCCATTTAAATTAAACCGTTTCATCAACCACGGCATTACAGGCAGCAGGTAACGGTATATCTTTTCAATAAACGGGATTTGCTGAAGGAGCGATGTTTTTATTATGTGATTTTTAAGAATTTCTTTTCTGTCCCTTTCATGAAACTTATCGAATAACGTGTAAACTGTTACATCTTCCTTTTCATAAATATCCAATATTTCCCCCGCTACTTTTTCAGCGCCGCCATTAGCCTTAAACCAGTCGTGTACAAATGCTATTTTCATAGTTGAAAGATTCAACTTCCGTTAGGTATTTTCAATAATGGAGCCTAAAATAATATGCGCCGCCCGCTCATAGTTGTATTTCTGAAGCAGCAAATTACGGTTTTCTGAGTCAATAATTCCTGGTTTGCCTGCAATTTGATTGAGTGAATCTGCGATGTCAGTAATGCTGCCGGGATCGCAGAAATTTACTGCACCGGCGAACAACTCCCTGTAGACAGGAATATCAGAACAAATTATGTTGCAGTTGAAAAATATTCCTTCTAGCACTGGTATACCAAACCCTTCATAACCTGAAATGGAAACCAATATTTCTGCCCTTTGATACATTTGTTTTAATTCTGCATCAGTAAGCCGCTGCATTATTTTTATATTATATTGTTGCAATGCATGTTCATCAATTCCACTTTCTGCAAATACTTTATGTTTATCTCCTATTATTATCAGTTGGTAATCATTTTTAAGGTTGCTTAAAGTGTATGCCTTTACCAGGTTTTGGTGATTTTTACGAATGCTGAAGGTGCCTACAGCTAATATTATTTTTTGTTTAACTGGAGGCGCGCTAGTATCTTCCGCTAAAAGTTGAGCGCCAATACCATTGTATGTAACCGATATTTTAGAAGCTGGTAATTTGTAATGCTTTACTAGTTCCTGTTTTATAATATTGCTTACTGTAAATATATGTTTGCTTTTTTTTGCTATGCGTGGTATTAAAAAGTTATAAAATGCAGAAAAGGTTTTGCTGTTCCATTCAGGGTGATGCAGGAAAGCGAGGTCATGAATAGTCACGAAATTATTATTATAAAAAAGTGGAGCGGTATTCGCCAGGCTAAGAAGCGGAGGGCTTTTATGTGCCGCGAGATAAAGTGGAAGGTCAATTTGTTCCCACAAGTGACCTGTATTTTTACCAATAATTATTGCCCCTATCTGTTTCGCCATTTCTTTATGCAGTACATTACAGGGGGTAAGGAATATAGCTGAAGGATATAATCTTTTAATTTGCAGGCTACATTCAATTCCATACCTTTGCACCCCTGAAATCGGTTGCGAAAGAAAGCGGGCATTAATAAATAATTTCATTTGGTTGTGCGGCATGGTTACTACAATCAGGCTGTAAAATATCAACAAAATAATCAACGTGCAAAATATCACACGCATATATGCATTGAGTAAGCGTAACATTATTTTGAGGTATAAAAATTCCATAGCTGGATTTTTATGGGGTTTTTTCAAGCCACTCCTTTATCTATTGATATTTATTATAGTTTTCAGCTCGCAGGTTTCCACAAATAATTATGTTCTTTATGCCACCTCAGGTCTTGTATTTTGGTTTTTCTTCGCCAATGTTACCAACCAGAGCATAGCTAGTATCATCAGTTCAACAGGTATTATCAAATCAATAAATGTACCGGTAATATACTTTCCGCTTTCTGAAACCATCAGCGAGTTATTTAACCTCGTTCTTACATTAGTTGTTTTTTTTATAGCTATGAAATGGTTTGGCATAGTTTATTCCTTCAAACTGTTCCTGATTATACCTTGTGCTTTGCTGTTTGCTATATTCTCATTTGGGCTTACGCTTATATTATGCTCTCTTAATGTGTTTTTCAGGGATGTGGGTATATTGTGGACGACGGTGCAGCCGGCATTATTTTATCTGACGCCTATTGCTTACCCAAAAGAAATGATAACCAAACATTATCCGCTGGTAGTTAAGCTTAACCCTATTTATTACTTTATAGATATGGAAAGAATGATTGTACATGAGAATATTTTTCCTCCTGTGTTGTTATGGGCAGAGTGCATGGCTATTGCCGGTGTTATGTTTGTATTGGGCTACCTGGTTTTTAATAAGTTAAAGCAGCAGTTTATATCCGCTATTTAGAAATGATGAATACTGACAGCCTTATATCGTTTGAGCATGTAACCGTCTCCTTCTGGCAGAATAACATGGGTATACACTCTATTAAAGATCTCGCCACGCACAGGAAAAATCCATTTGTAAACAAGGTAATTTTACATGATATTTCATTTGACGTAAAAAGAGGGGAGTGTGTGGGTGTACTGGGCAGGAACGGTTCAGGCAAAAGTACTTTGCTGAGAACTATTGCAGGGCTCATAGAGCCCCAGCAGGGCAAAGTGACCATAAATGGAACGTTCGCTCCCATACTGGCTATAGGTGCGGGCCTTGAATTGGAATTGAGCGGATATGAGAATATGCATTTACTCCTTTCTTTATATGGGAGAGCCAGAAAAAATACTAACGCCATTCAAAGCATTGTCGATTTTTCAGAACTTAGTGACGAGGTATTAAGGATGCCCGCCAAGCGGTATTCTTCGGGTATGCTGGCCAGGCTGGCGTTTTCTATTTCCGTAGCTAACGATGCTGATATATTAATTATTGATGAAGTGCTTGCGGTAGGCGATCAGGGATTTCAGAATAAATGTATGGATAAAATATTTAGTGTAAAAGCAGAAGGTAAGACAATTCTTTTCGTATCACATTTTCCTGATGATGTGCAAAAAATATGCAATAAGGCAATATTAATGGAGGGTGGCAGAATAATACACAACGGAAACGCAGGAGAGATATGCGAAAAATATAAGCAACTTTTTTAAAGTTATTGCATTGCAGGGATTATTATGGTTCTTGTCATCTATGTGTTCGCAGTTATTGCTCAGCTTATGAAAAAAAACATCCACAAGATATCCAGTCCCGGCGAGCCATTGCTGGTCACAATTGCGAAGCTTGGTTTGTTTTTATTCACCCGGCCAGGCCTTTTCTTCCTGAAAAAAAAAGCCAAACAGATTTTAATTGAAGCCAAGATACTCAGGGAGCACCGGCTTACTTACCACAACTGGATAAAACAGCAAAAAGCTTACGATGTAGTTAAGGGAGAGGATGAGACCATTATTAAAAACCTTTCTTATCAGCCTAAAATATCAGTAGTTATTATATTTAAAGAATCGGTTGAGCCTTATTTGCAAGATGCCATAGCTTCGGCTTACAGCCAGGTATATACTAATTATGAGTTATTGACCGGTGTACCTGCAGCTTTGGAAAGCGAAGTGCAGTGGTTTGCAGAGCAGTTTGGCTTCAATGCCGGGGTACTTAAAATAATTCCAATAAAGGATAACGTAGCCAGCGTTAATGCAGTAAATATGGCTGCGTCAATGGCTTCCGGCGATTATATTTTGGTGCTGGATCCGGAGTATAAGCTTACCCGTAATTGCCTGTCTGAGTTTGTAAGGCATTTAAATGAATTTCCGGACGATAATGTAGTCTATTGCGATAGTGATATAATTAATGATATTGAGGGCTATGAGCAGCCATTCTTCAAGCCTGGCTGGTCACCTGATGGTATTATGTCACGCAACTATATTGGCAATACAGTGCTGATACGCCTATCGTTTTTGAAGCAGGTACATTTCTTTGATGATCGGTATTTGTATGAATATGTTTACGATGTACTATTAAAAGCCGGTGAGCGCGATAACCGAGTCGGGCATGTGGCAAATGTATTGGTGCATAGCCGGGATCTGAATAAGCTGCATAGCGGTGAAGCCGCCCTTGTAGTTGCCGCTGCACTCAAAAGGCGCAATACACCTGGTCAGGTAGAAGCAGCAACCGCCGGTAGTGATTTTAACGTGGTCTATCGGTTACCGGAGCAGGAAGAAATGGTGAGCATTATTATTCCCACTAAAGACAACACTGCCCTGTTAAAAACTACCATTGATTCGCTCATCAAGTTAACCGAATACAAAAACTATGAGATAGTTCTTTTAGATAATAATAGTTCCAGTATTGAATTTCAAAATTTCGTAAAGGAATACACCAATCTTCACCCCGTTATTTTTCGCTGCGTTGAAGCTAAGTTTTCATTCAATTTTGCGCGACTGATGAACCTGGGAGCGGCATTGAGTAGGGGAAGATACCTATTAATGCTTAATAATGATGTAGAAATTATTTCAAAAGACTGGCTGTCAATAATGGTCGGGTATGCCCAAAGGCAGCAAACCGGGGCTGTTGGCGCACAGCTTTTATTTCCCGGTGGTACTGTGCAGCATGCGGGCATTGTGTTGGGGGTAGGGGAGGCTTCAGCCCACGCATTCATGAATTTCAAACAGGGAGACCAGGTTCATTTTAATTATCTTAATGTGGTTAATAATTACTCAGCGATTACAGCGGCCTGCCTGCTGGTGCGGAAAGACATTTTTGATGAAGTAGAAGGTATGGATGAAAACCTCGTAGTAGAATATAACGATATTGATTTCTGCCTGAAGTTGATCCAGAAAGGGTATTTTAATGTATACCTTCCCATGGTTGTCCTGTATCATTACGAGTCAGCAACGAGAGGGCATCCGTTCAAAAGTTCCGCATCGTGGAAGCGGCATGAAAAAGACCTTGCCACATTCAGGATAAAGTGGGACAGCTATATTCAAAGAGATCCATTCTACAATCAAAACCTCAGTAACGAATACACTGATTTTCGGCAAAAAAACCGAATGAAAGCATAAATTATTATATTGTTGCCGCAGGGTTAAATAATTGAAATATATTTGCTGCCCTTTCCTAAAAAACATCAATTTACCTATGTGAGTGGCAAAAAGCCACAGCTTAAATGTGCAGTAATGATAAATAAGGTTAAAAAATATTACAATTACGTTGAGCGGTTCGTTAAAAGCCCCCATAAGGCAGAAAATTTTGGACAACTGTTTGCTGAAATTAAAGGTAAAGGCTTGATTACGGGAATACAAAGTATATTACATATTAAATCCGGAGGACTTACTGACGATGATTCTATGCCATTTATGAATAGTAAAATTGTCACTAAACAGTATGAAAAGGAGGCAAATATAATATTGCCATATACCCAGCTGCCGGTAGTTTCTATTATAATACCTATATATAACCAGGTTGATTTCACCTATAATTGCATCCGGTCAATACATGAATATTGCGGTGATACTAATTATGAGATAATTATTGCTGATGATAACTCACCCGAAGATACCAGCGTTCTTCAAAAATACTTTGATAATCTTATATTTATAAAAAACAGCGTTAATCTTGGTTTTTTAAAAAACTGTAATAACGCCGCCCACCATGCCCGAGGTAAGTATATATTGTTTCTGAATAACGATACACAGGTACAGGAAAATTGGCTGAGCGAGTTATTATTTGTTTTTGATAAGTTTCCCAAAGTTGGGCTGGTAGGGTCTATGCTGATTTATCCGAATGGTCTTTTGCAGGAAGCGGGTGGCATAATATGGCAAGACGGGAGTGCTTCAAACTTCGGATGCAGGGATAACCCCAACAGGCCAGAATATAATTATATAAAAGAATCCGATTATATTTCGGGCGCTTCAATTATGATAGCGGCCAGTCTCTGGAACGATATCGGCGGATTTGATGAGCAATTTACTCCAGCATATAATGAAGATAGTGATTTATGCTTTGAGATCAGGAGAAGGGGATATAAAGTTTATTTTCAGCCGTTTTCACGCGTAATACATTTTGAAGGCGTATCACATGGCACTGATGTTAAAGAAGGAATAAAGCAATACCAAGTTATTAATAAGGAAAAATTTACTGAAAAGTGGAGTAGTGAACTGGCCTGCAAGGCTAAGCGCAACACCAATGTCTTTTATGAAAGAGACAGGAGCGCGGGTAAAAAACATATTCTTATTATTGACCATAATGTGCCAACAATTGATAAAGATGCGGGTTCCCGTACTATTAGTAATTTTATTGATGCATTTCTTGAGCTTGATTGTGAAGTAAAGTTTATGGTTCCAAATATGCATCCGTTATACAACTATGTGAAGCTGCTGCAGGAAAAAGGTGTAGAGGTTTTACATGGAGGCAAGTTTATATATTTTAAGCATGAGTGGGAGGCATACTTTGCTGCAAATATGGAAAAGTTTGATGCTATATTGTTGAGCCGTTCCTCTGTATGTGCGCCGTATTTAAAATATCTGAGACAACACAAATATGCAGGTAAGATCATATACTATGGTCACGACCTAGGATATTTAAGAACGGAGCAGGAGATGCAGATGACCGGCAATATGGGCCTGAAGAAAGTGATTAAAAAGACGAAGACCGACGAAGACTATATGTATCAAAACGCAGATACTGCATTAGTGATCAGCAATGAAGAATTAGATTATTTAAAAAAATACATTAAAGCGCCACTGCATTACATACCGCCGTACTTTTTTGATGTAAAACAATCAAATGTTTCATATAAAGAAAGGCAGGGCATATTGTTCGTCGGTGGTTTTCACCATCCTCCTAACCAGGATGCCATGAAGTGGTTTCTTGGTGAGATATACGCACAACTGCACAATAAAGGAATTGCGCTTACAATTGCCGGGTCAGAAATGCCTGATTTCATATTTCAATATAAGCAACAATTTAAATTACTTGAAGTACTTCCCGATGTGTCTACCGCTACATTGGAAAGCTTGTATGCCCGTACCCGTATTGCAATAGTACCACTTAAAGTGGGTGCAGGTGTAAAGGGAAAGGTAATTGAGGCAATGGCGAAGGGTGTACCTGTCGCGGGTACTGACCGTGCTTTTGAAGGGTTGAAGAAGGATGATGAATTTATCTATAGAGGGTTTAACACCACCAATGAATTAATTGAAAACATACTGGAAATATATCAAGACGAGCAGAAGTGGAAATTATTTTCTGATTTTGGCCAGCGATACGTAGAAAATTATTTCAATAAGCAAAAAATGGTTGAGGTATTCAAAAAAATCATTGCCTAAATATCGCAAGTAGTTCGGTATTGCTAATTGTTGTAGTGCCTGTTAATTTTATATTACCTTTATGCCAAACTTTTTATTTATCCCGTTTTGGGGAATAAAAAGAACTTTCAATACAAAAATAAAACCAAGCTAAATTAAACGGTAAAAATCTTGCTAAAAATTGAAGTTTAGCACGATTATTGCTACAGAATTGCTGTAATCCATTTTTTATAGATGAACCAAAACGCAACATTGGAGTTTACCCTGGAAAGGACAGATATAGTACAACCAGCACCATCCAATATTTCTAATATCAGATTTATGTTTCAGGAAATCAACCAGTTATATCTGGAACATAAACCTGCTGCTTATTATTATACCGCAAAACGAATTTTAGATATTATTTTGTCATCTCTGTTCGTTCTGCTTATTATGTCTTGGGTTACTCCCATCTTAGCACTGTTAATAAAGGTAACTTCAAAAGGTCCAGTATTTTTTATTCAGAAACGCACCGGGCTCTTTGGCGCTGAATTTGATTGTTACAAATTTCGTACCATGTACGTTAATGATGAAGCTAATACAACTCAGGTATCAATAAATGATAAAAGAATTACATTAGTTGGCCGATTTTTAAGGATTACTCACCTTGATGAAACACCTCAATTTTTTAATGTGTTATTGGGGGATATGAGTATAGTTGGCCCCCGGCCACACATGCTTTATCATACACAACATTATTCTGAGTGCATTCCTTATTACAATCTCCGCCTTGAAGTAAAGCCAGGGATGACAGGAATGGCGCAAATTAAGGACTACATTGGTGAGATAAATGGCGAACGCGAATTGCGTAAGCGCATACAGTGGGATATATATTACATGAAGAACCGCAGCATGTTGCTTGATGCTCAGATTTTGCTGACCACCATCGGTAAAGTATTTGAGAAAGCTTTTAGTATGGTGAGCAGCAAAAAATAGTAAAGACATCATTCTTATTTTAAGATCCGCTAATGCGGATTTTTTTTGTAAATTCTATTTGGAATTTCATTCATTCTGTTGATGGATATAATTAGGTATTTTTGTAAAAATATACACTTATGTCTCTGATCATTACCGCCACCGATTTTACCCCCGTAGCTGAAACTGCAGTAAACTATGCTTGCAGGCTCGCTATGGATCTTGATGCCGAAATTCTTGTTTTACATTGCTACACGTTCCCGGTCGTCTTCAGCGATATGCCAATACCTTCTCCGGTCAATGATATGGATCGTATTGCGGAAGATAGCATGAAAGCACTGTTAGAAAGATTGCACTCGGCATATCCGCAGGTAAGCATTAAGGGGAGTGTAATCTATGGCGATATTCAGGAGGCCATAGATGAATTTTCAGAGCTGAATGAATCACCGGTCTTAGTCGTTATCGGTAACCATTATAGTGTTGACAATCCTGCATGGCATGAAAGTACACTTATGGATGTATTCAGGCATTTGAGATTTCCTGTATTGGCTATACCTGCTGAGACTGTGTACCAAAAGGTGAAAAAAATCGGTTTTGCTTATGACAATAAATATGCTGGCAGCAGTCTGGCATTAATTGAACTTAGGGAAATTGTAAAACTATTGAATGCTGAGCTGCATGTATTTTTCGATGTGCCAGATTTGTTGGTTGATGAAAGTTTCGGAAAAATTAATGATGCTGCATTGAACATATTATCATCGGCAGAGCCCTTGTACCATGTTTTTTATGAGAAAAATATTGATGAGGCTATAGCAGGTTTTATAGATAAATACAACACTGACTGGTTAACGATCATACCTCGCAAACACTCATTTTTTGAACGCCTCTTCCGTAAAAGCCATACATTATCATTGGTCAATAATAGTCATTTACCTATTCTCGCTTTACACGAAGTGCAAGAAACACGTTAACTGTGCAGATCAGGAAGTTGTGAATTTATCCTGAGCAATATCTTTTTGCATTATGAGGCAAATAAAATCATATTTTCTACCTTTGCCGCATTCTGAAACTCATGGTAGCAATTGAAGTTATTAATAAATCGCCGCACGTTTTGCCCAAATACGAAACGGAAGGGTCAAGTGGTATGGATATCAGGGCCTGGCTAAAAGAGCCGGTGGTCTTGAAATCATTAGAAAGAATGCTTATCCCTACCGGCCTGTTCATTGCGATACCTCAGCAGTACGAGGGTCAGGTAAGGCCGAGAAGCGGACTGGCTATTAAGAAAGGTCTTACGCTGGTAAATACGCCCGGTACTATTGACAGCGACTACCGCGGCGAACTGATGATACCCTTAATAAACCTTTCCGCTAATGAGCAAACAATAGTTGACGGAGACAGAATAGCGCAAATAATATTTGCGAAATATGAAAGAGCAGAATGGAAACAGGTGACAATATTGCAAGACACAGTGCGCGGCACTGGCGGTTTTGGTCACTCAGGATCAAATTAAAAAAACATTTCAAAATACATACTTAAAAGAAATTATTTCCAATGAATATTATAATTCCAATGGCAGGAATGGGCAAGCGGATGCGCCCACATACACTTACCACTGCAAAACCACTAATTTCGGTTGCCGGAAAACCAATAGTTCAGCGACTGGTTGAAGACATTCTGGAAACCAGTAATGAAAAAGTAGAAGAGATAGCGTTCATTATCGGGCCTTCATTCGGCAAAGCGGTGGAAGATCATTTATTGAGCGTGGCGGCGGCACTTGGTGCACAGGGTAGAATTTGTTATCAGGAGCAGCCGTTAGGCACTGCGCATGCTATTTTATGTGCGTCAGATTCATTAAAAGGTAATGTTTTTATCGCATTTGCTGATACATTGTTCGATGCCCACTTCAGTATTGACAAAAACAAGGACGCGATAGTATGGACTCAGAAAGTTGCAGATCCGAGCGCTTTTGGTGTAGTTAAGCTCAACGACGCAGGTGAAATAATGGCTTTTGTTGAAAAACCCAAAGAATTTGTGTCAGACCTGGCTATAATAGGCGTCTATTATTTCAAAGACGGCGAGGGGCTGAAAAAGCAATTGCAGCGCCTTATTGATGAAGATATTAAGTTAAAGGGCGAGTACCAGATAACTGACGCCATGGACCACATGTTGCAAAACGGCATCAAGTTCTATACTGATCAGGTAGACGAATGGCTCGACTGTGGTAACAAAGAGGCAACTATCTATACCAATCAGCGTATATTGGAAATAAAAAAGGATAAAGAAAATCTTTCAACATACACCGCGTCCGTTGAAAATTCAGTAATTATACAACCTTGCTTTCTTGCTGAGGGGGTAAGTGTTAAAAATTCTGTAATCGGGCCGCATGTTTCGTTAGAAAAAGGTGCTTTAGTAGTAAACTCACACATTTCAAATAGCATAATAGGTACTAATAGTATTGTTAAAAATGCTAACCTTAGCAACTCTATGTTAGGTAAAGAAGTAAATTACAGTGAAAAGCCAAGAGAATTAAGCTTAGGCGACTATTCTACACAATTATGATTTTGAAATTATCTTTTATTGCAGGTATTACCTTATTAACAGGAGTGAATTGTACCACTGCTTCTGGTCAGGGAGGGCTTACCGATACCGTAACTACTGAAGAAGTCAGCAAATCGCAAAACCTAAAAACAGTAAAAGATAATGAATTATTTTTCGAAGCGTTAAGGGCTAAGGCCCATAATGACACTAAAGCGGCAATCGACTTGTTAGAGAAGTTTGTTTTGGTGCAACCCGGCAATGCCACTGCTTACTACGAACTTTCAAAATTGTATGTTGACAAAAAGAAAATAGAGAAGGCTGAAGAAAATATAAAAAGGGCATTCGCTATTGTTAACGATAACAAATGGTACAATGATCAATATGCTATAGTACTTGCATTACAGGGAAAAAATGAGGAGGCTGCACGGGTAATGGCCGGAATGGCAGACAAGGACCCTTCAGATATCAACTATGCACTTGGTGCCGCTGAATATTTTGAAAAGGCAAAAAAATATGATGAATCATTAAAATACCTCGATAAAGCCTCGGTAAGAAGTGGTGCTGATGAAGAAATACAACTGAGGAAAGTGCAGCTTTACCTGCACATGAACCAAGTGGAGCAGGCTGGTGTGGTAATGAAGGATCTGATAGCACGTGACCCTAAAAACGGCAAGTATTATAAAATACTTGGCGAGTTGTATGACAATAATAAAATGCCGGATAAGGCACTTCAGGTGTACCTGAATGCTGAAAAATTAGTTCCCGGTGACCCTGCTATTGAAATGGGCCTTTCAGAACACTACCTGAATTTGAAAGATACTGTTAAGTTCCGCACGTATGCGAAACGGGCTATTTTAAATAACAAACTGGACATGGAAACCCAGATGGAACTTTTTTCAGTTTATGCGCAGAGTCTATCTGATACGGAACAAATATCTCAGGGACTGCCGATAATTAGAGAATTGCTGGCGCAACATCCGAAAAACCCTTTAATGATAGCGACATATGGCGAATACCTGATACAGGATCGCCAGCTGGAACTGGGTGTTTCAGAGTTGAAGCGGTCTCTGGCGTTAAAAGCTGCTAACTTTTCAGTATGGCAAGACCTTCTTATCGCTTATGGCGATAAGAAATATGCCGATTCATTGATAAAATACAGTGAAAAAGCTATTAAGTTATTTCCTAATCAGTCATTAGCGCATTACTTTAACGGCTTGGGGCATTACAATAAGAAAGAATTTCCAAAGGCGGTGAAAGCGATTAACAGGTCAATAGATTTGTTGCCCGAAACTGATGCAAAAGGTCTTGCTGAAATGTATTCGTTCCTGGGCGATCTATATAATACTACCAAACAATATGAGCTCTCTGATAGTGTATTCGATAAGGCACTTGAAATGGTGCCCGGAAACGCCTCAATATTGAATAATTACAGTTATTTTTTGTCTGAGCGCGGCACAGAACTTGATAAAGCTGAAGAGATGTCGAAAAAATCTTTGCAGCTGAGACCTGGGGAAGCTACGTTTCTGGATACTTACGGGTGGATATTGTACAAAAAAGGCAAATTTGAGGAAGCCAAAGATAACATTGAGAAGGCGGTGAATGCCAATGAACAGCGGGCAGATGGTACTCTTTATGACCATCTGGGTGATGTATATTTCAAACTTAATGACAAGGTAAAGGCGATGCAATACTGGAAGAAAGCGAAAGAAAAAGGTGCTGAGAACCCCGCGCTTGACAAAAAAATAAGTGAAGGGAAACTGTATGAATAAATTTTCTTATTGTTATCTGCTTCTGCTGGTTACTTTGCTAGCACATAGCTCCTGCTCGTTGCAACGTCTGCTGAAAAAAAAGACGACTGAAGTTGCGGTTATCGATTCCTCTGCTGACGTATACACAGGTATTCTTCCCCGTTTTTCTTTGCCAGCGCCTGATACTTTTATGCTGGCCATTGATACTATTGGCAACGGTATCAAGTTGCTGACAATCGTTAAACCTGTATGGGAGCGGCGTTTAAGCTACAATACGTTTGGGGCTAAGGCAAAAGTGAACTTTGAAGGTCCGGAGGAAAAGCAGGAATTTACAGCGAGTATCAGGTTAAGAAAAGACAGCGCAATTTGGGTTGATATTACAGCTCTCGGCGGCATGGTACATGCAGCAAGAGTGCTTATAACGCCAGATAGCATGTTGATGATCAATTATTTGCAAAAAGAATTTTCTAAAATTTCCTTAGGCGATATTGCTAAAATTTTACCAGTACAAGTTGATTTTCCTACCCTACAGAACCTGATTACAGGTGATCCGCCACGGAATGGTACTATCAGCGCTGTCAGCGAGACCGCGGACAAATGGTGGCTGAGTGTTGATGATGGCAGCTATGTGCAGGTTATTGCTTACGATAAAGCAGATTCACTGTTAAAAACTGACCAGGTGAACACCCGTAATACTAACGGACCCGAAGCTCTGTTTAAATTCATGAATTATATATCCATTCAGAATAAAAAATTTTCAGCAAACAGGGAAATAACTATTAATAATGGCGCAGATCATTTTAAATTGAGTCTGGAAATGCAGCGGGTCGACTTTGATCAGGTACTTGATTTTCCTTTTAGTATTCCTAAGAATTATACTGAAAAACGGTAATTTTCCATATTACGATAAAGTAGGTACCTTTCTTTATAGCACCACTAAGAGGGTTTATTTCCTTCCTTTAATCTCTGATTGTATTCGATTGTAGCCTACGACATTCTGTTCAGGAACGATGCCGGGTAGATTCTGCGCAATTGCCTTGGTAGTAGTTGACATTATACTGCTGCAAAAAGTTATCTGATCAAAGAAACATCTCCTTTCAGCGTTATTGGTTTTTTATCTGAATGAGTGCAGTTGACTACCGCAGAATAAAAATAGGTGCCAATGTCGGCAGGCTGACCATTCACGGTTCCGTCCCATGCTTGCTGATCGCCTGAACTATGAAATACCATTGTGCCCCAGCGATCGAATATTACAAAGTCGGTCAATGCATATTCTTCTGACCTTACTACTTTCAATACATCATTCAGTCCATCAGCGTTTGGTGTAAACCCCGTAGGGACAAACACGGTACCAGCGCAACATGATTTAACAGTTACATCAACGATCGTTTTTTCACTGATACAATTATTTTGAAATGATATTTGTGCCGCATAATATTGAAATACGCCGATGCTGTCAGTGTTAGGTAGTGGAGGAAATACACTTGGCGTAATATCGGCTGCCGAAGAATACCACATAAGATTATTATAGCCATATACGTGCAGTGGCATAGCCGGCGAGTACTGGCAGATGGTGATTGGTGGAGCAACCATGGTTGATGGCGGGGTAGGGTATACAATAATATTTTCTGAAGCAGTAGACGAGCACAAACCTGAGTTGGTAACGGTCAGCACATAATTACCAGCATTAGCTTCTGTTACGGTTGTAATAACAGGATTAAGCAATACTGAAGTATATCCACCGGGCCCGTTCCACATATAAGTGTATGTGGAAGACATGGGGTTAATATCCGCATTCAGCACAAGTATTGCCCCAGTACAAAAGAAAGTATCTTTTGTAGTAATTGTATAGTCAGTTGATATAACAGTAATGTTTATTATTTTGGTTACTGAGCAGGCTGTGCCCGGAAAGGATGCTGTCATGCTGTAGGTAATAGTTGACATAGCGGTCACCGCGGGATCCTTAACGCTGAAGCTACTTAAGCCTGTACCGGGTGTCCAATTATAAGAATAGCTTGTATCTCCGCTGACCCTGAGATCAAATACTTTACCCTGGCAGACAGTTGTATCAGGTGTCAGAATGGAAGCTACAGGCGAAACCGCTTCTATCCGAACCGTATCAGTAAATGCAGGGCAGTTAGACCCGGGTAAAGTAGCTATTAAGGTATAAGTTGTAGTACTTGCCACTGTTGCAATCGGTGTTAAAATGGCCGGATTATTCAGTGATGAGGCGGGGGTCCAGTTGAAGGTGAGGCCGGTAGAAGCAGTAGCCGAAAGTTGAATTGTTGCACCGATGCAAATTGTTGTGTCGTTTGTAAGAATATTTATATCTGGTTTATCTAACACATTAATTATAAGCGTGTCAACCACGCCGCAAACACTCGAGGTAGTCAGGTAGGCAACTATTGTTTTAACACCTGCTGCGGTGGTCGGCAGGCCTACTACCGGGAATGATACGGTTGTATCGCCGGCATTTAAGATTACGGAATCAGGGAGTGTCGTATAATCAACACCTGAAACTGCAGTACCTGCATAGGTAAGGCGCATTGTTGCGGCTACAGTTGATGATCTTGGGGTCTTTATTGTTATTGAGTCAGGTCCACATCCTTTAACAATTGCATTTGGTACCCCCAGTATTGTATTGCCGCCCAAAAGCTCGTACGAATTTGTTTTAAAACTGCCGGCTTCTATAAAAACGCCGGAGTCGTAAGTAGCATTGGCCGCATCTACAATTGCCATTTTTATACGGTATGTATCACAGGGTATAACCCAATGTTTTGCGGTGAGTACCGTTGTATACCCTCTGTAAGTTACCTGTGTGCCACCGGCATTATTAATGTAGTAGGCAGTAAATGGAGATCCGGAACCCATTGCATTACAGGTGGCAATTGAATACCCTGAACCAGGTGTACCGCTGTTTATGCTGTTTACTGTAACCGGGATCGTGGTGCCAGGTACCAATGCCATATTAACACCAGGCAATGTCGATGATACTCCAGGGCCAGATATGAAAAATGCAAATGCATCGTTGTAGATTCCACAGGTGGAAGAACGGTATTCTTCCGAGCCGAACTGGTAGTTAAAACTGATGGTATCTCCTTTAGGTATAAAATTAATAATAAGTGCACATTGATCTTTGCTTACCGTGGTGGTTCCAAGCAAAGAAGTTAGATCAGCATCACCTGCTCCGCCAAAGCCAGTACTTGTAACAGGGCTCTCCGCCCCGGTCGCGTCTGCGGCCTTCCCGGTGCTTAATATAATGCCACTGTCAATGGCAATAGGAGTACTTACTGATGTGAATGTGCCATTAGCCAGGTTGTTGCAAATCAAGGTATCGCTAAGTATAGTGATGCCGGGGCCTGCAAGTTTCGCCGCTAAAAGAGCAGAAGTTGAAGAAGGTGTAATGGTAAGCTGGGCAGATGATTTAGTAACTGAAGTTATGAAAAAAGTAACTATAAGGCAGAAAAAAGTAGTATTGTAGATTTTATGGAACATAACGGCATTGTTTTATCAAAAGGCAAAGTAACTCAATTATTGTTACCACAAAATTACTAAATTGTGAAACATAACAGAATTTTATTTGTTTTACCTGCGTAGCTTTAACAGGGATATAAATTAAACTTTACGTTTAATGCTGCAACCTATTGATTTTGTCGCACTCGGGTTCATTTCTTTACCTGCCACTGCTGCATCAATAGCATCGAAAATGTACATTTTTTTATATCCTGAAGGATCTGAAGGGTTGTCGTTCATTGCGCCTTTGTAGATCAGCTTTCCACTACCATCAAACAAAAACACTTCAGGTGTGTGATTAGCGCCAAAAATATCAGCCATGTTAGCATTATTGTCAGTCAGGTAGGGTACAGTAAGACCTTGCTTTTTACTGTACTTTTTCATTTCTTCATATGAATCATCTCCATCTCTTTTGGCTTCATTGGAGTTAATGACAACCATACCTACTTTATGTGCAGCAGCATAGGCCATCACCTTTTTAGTTACAGGCTCATTTTTCACAACAAAAGGGCACGTGTTGCATGAAAACATAACCAGCAACCCGTTTTTATCCATTGCCTTATGGAAACTAACCATTTTCCCATCCACATTTTTTAATTCGGTATTCATTTCAGGCAGTTTATCCCCCGGATTTATTTTGCCGGGAGCCTGTCCAAATGAAGAAATTGTTGATGCGAGTGAAAAACAAGCAGTAAGTATAAGGAATGCTGATTTCATATTTTAATTTGCTGCTATGTGAATATTAAAAAGGATAATGTAAAATCAATAATCGATTGTAGCTTGTATTTCCCGGTCAATGAGAGCTTCTGCCTGAGTACGTAAAGCTTTGAATGTGCCCCTTTTTACCGCATACTTGCCGGAATGGTGAATAATCATTGCGCATTGCTCCGCCTGTTGCTCAGAATGGCCGCAGACATCAATCAGCGACTCTATCACCCAGTCAAACGTATTGACTTCATCATTCCAAACAATCAAATTGTGTATTTCTTCAACAACTACGTCAAGGTCAGTGTCTTCGTTAGTCTGCCATTGGGTGCTGCCGTTACGAAATATGTTGTTCATATTCTTGTATTAAAGTAAATGTTCAGCTTATATTTTGAATTGCGAAATCGAAATTAAGGATATTTTTTGTTTACACAAAAATAATGGAGGAGAATTTTTAAAATAAGTAGTTTTTACTTTAACTAAGCCTGTAAGTTTTAATTTCCGGCTAATTAGCACACTGCAAAAGATGTTTTTTGCAACAGTTAAAAGCAACAGTGAAACAAAAAGCACCTCGTCGGTGAGGTGCTTTTTGCAATATAATTTTTTAATTTTAAACTATTTTTTAACGTACATTACTTCCTGCACCAGCTTTACTGTGCGGGGCACATCAGGCAGGTAGGCCGCAACCAAATTGGGAGCATAATGCATGTTTGTGTCTGCGGTTGTAATACGGCGCACAGGCGCATCAAGATAATCAAATGCTTCTTTTTGTATACGGTAGGCTATTTCAGCGCCTACGCTGCCATATGGCCACTGCTCTTCAACTATTACCAGTCGGTTGGTCTTTTTTACCGATTTAACAATCGTCTGCCAGTCAAGCGGACGAATGGTTCTCAGATCAATAACTTCAGCATTTATGTTTTCTTTCGCCAACTCGTCAGCAGCACCCATAGCTACTTTCATCATTTTGTTATAAGACACAATAGTTACATCTGTTCCCTGTCTCTTAATATCGGCCTTTCCTATTTCAATTATATATTCTTCCTCCGGCACTTCACCCTGGTCTCCGTAGCAGGTTTCGCTTTCCATGAAAACAACCGGGTCGTTATCCCTTATGGCTGCTTTCAATAAGCCCTTTGCATCATAGGGGTTTACTGTAGATATTACTTTTAGTCCTGGTATATTAGCGTACCAGTTTTCAAAAGCCTGTGAGTGTTGTGCGGCAAGCTGCCCGGCAGACCCATTGGGGCCGCGAAATACAATCGGGCAATTAAACTGTCCGCCAGTCATAGATACCATTTTGGCTGCATGGTTTACTACCTGGTCAATAGCTAGTTCGGCAAAATTCCAGGTCATAAATTCTATGATCGGACGGGTGTTGTTCATGGCAGCCCCAACGCCTATTGCCGCAAAGCCCAGCTCACTTATCGGGGTGTCAATCACCCTTTTCGCTCCAAATTCGTCAAGCATTCCCTGGCTTACTTTATACGCTCCGTTATATAGCGCTACTTCTTCACCCATCAGAAATACTGCCGGGTCCCGGCGCATTTCTTCTTCCATCGCTTCTCTCAGTGCTTGTCTTAATGGTATGGTACGCATTTTTTATTATTTCTGCTTATCTTAATTAATGATCAAATAGTCGGCAAATATAGTGATAGGAATGGTTATTTTGAATCCCTTACAAAAGTTACTGTACTGAACGCGCTGTCCTGCATAAATTTTAGTTTCATTTCACTTTCCGTTATGCTTATTATACCCACTGATGTCTTTGTTCCTTTATCCCTGCCGGTCATTTCTTCCAACGTTAAAGTTTTATCATCTTCTATTGCCCACTTACTGGTATCCATGTTTTTATTGAACGAAATAAGTAGTATTCCGTCTTTATTAAACGTAAAAACTGTATTAAGAATGGATTTGTATTGTAAATTTTTGGCACTGTCCTGCTGCATCTGAAGGTCTTTTCTCAGGCTGTCCATGTTTGTGACACCATACAACTCCCAGTTTACTTTTGCATCACCGTTTTTACCAATAGTATCAATGTACTGTTGACTTTTCAAGAAAAAGCTGTCCATGTCCGCATTTTCGAACTTGGTGCCCCGCCATGAACCGATTATTTCTCCTTTTCTGCCTTTGCATGAAGCCAATGTTATAAATGTTAATGCGAACAGGACAATGTAGACCCTCATAATGTTTTATTTAATTTTATTTTTTTCCGGGCTCAAATATTCCCGTGTTTCAAAATTGTATAGCTCATAATTGCCGCCTTTCTTAGTGAGCATAAAACTCAAAAAACCGTGTTCCGTTATTTGCAGCCTATATGTTTGCGGGTCATAACTATTTAACTGGTATAAAATCTCTATTTCAGTACTTCCTCCTGCCAACCCGTTTACCAGGCAATAGTTTTTACTGTATCTTGGCTGCATCGTGCCCTTTGCCTTTACATAAAAAGGAGTTTTTTTATCTCCCTGTATATAAATAAACGCGTCTTTTTGAGCATAAACGAAATTACATACAGTAATTGAAAAAACAACAGAAAGAAAAAATACTGGTTTCATAAGTTATTCCATTTCAAGAAGTACCGCACCTTTTTCAACAGCTGTTTTTTCAACGGCTTTTATTGTTTTTACCGTACCCGCTACAGTTGCTTTCAGCAGGTTCTCCATTTTCATTGCTTCCAATATTATAAGTGCGTCCCCTTTATTCACCTTTTGGCCTGCAGTTACCAGTACCCTTAGCACCATGCCAGGCATTGGTGCTTTTACCGGTTCCGCTTTTTGCATTGCTTTAAGGTCGAGTCCCATATTTTTCAGCAACAGGTCTATAGGTTCTTTTATAGATGTTTTATATATCTGCCCATTCACTCTTACTGTTACTTCCTTTGCGGAACGATCGACTTTTTCAATAATACCTGTGAAGCTCCTTCCGTTTACCAGAATGCTGATAAGCCCGTTGGGTTGAGTGCTGATATTGCAATCAGTCGTAATGTCGTTCACCAGCCAGACATCATTGTCCTTAGTTACTGTTATATTAGTATTGTCGTTTACGGCAATCTGCAGCATATTTTGTAAATGTTTCCTTCAACAAAAGTAATTCAAAAATTAAAAGTGTTCAGGAATTTATTGGCTTCCCATATCCGAAAAGTATTTATTTGGTCTGTTTACCTAACTGCAAGAAGGGAAACGAAATTGTTAAGCTTGGCAGGATAGAATATTTTACAAAAATATAATATTTTATATGTTACTTATTTATTTTGCTCAAGCGAATTCTACTACCGAGTTACAGAAATTAAATTTTGAAATAGATTTTGTTTTGATTTCTTAATTTGAAATCTGATTGTATATTTGCAGGGTAAAGCAAATATATGAAGAAAATTTTACTATTTTTTGTCGGTTCAGCGGTTGCCATTTCCGCTATCGGTCAGAAGCACTCCGGCAAGTATGCCGACAGTAACCTGTATCGTTGGGTAATTGATGTAAATCTTAAAGGTGGTGCCCTCATGAAGGATATTACAAGGAGCGATGCAATTACATTACTCAATCCTGTTAATATGGACCTGGGTACCATGAAGTTCTCCAAAGGCATGTCATACGGTTTTGACGCTCAGCTGGGCTTCTTTTTTGGTAAGAAACGCCATTTTGGAATAGGCTCTGGTATTGCGTATTTTATGCAGCAGGGAGACATGAGCCTTGATAAATATCATGCTGAGTACCAGTCTATTGATTTTCAGGGTCATGTGTTTCGGCAGCTTGTAACAGCCACAACGCCGATTACTGAAAAATTAAAAATAACGAATGTTAATATTCCTTTGTTATTGAAGTACAAGAAGCGTTTCAATAAGACGTGGGGTTTTACAGCTGATGCGGGAGTATTATTTAATGTTCAGAATAAAAACTCGTATACAACTGATGCTTCTTTTGATTACGAAGCAATATATACAAAAAGCACAACGGGTGGTAGTACTACCTACAGCTATGATAACTCAGTGGGCGCAACCGACGTGCGTAATGAGAAATGGCTTCGCTCTAACCAAACTGCAAGTTTTTTTGCAGCCAAACGTACCGCTGGTTATAATGTTGGCTTGGGCGTTGCGCCTGGTTCTAACAAAGGTGACTATAGCTATACTACTGGTTCAATTGGCTTTTTGGTGCAGCCTTCAGTAAATTTATTCCTCTCAAATAATGTGGCGCTGAACTTTGGCCTATATTACATGTATCAACCGGTCAAAAATACTAATGAGGTAACAAATGGTATAACTAACCAGGTGGGCGACTATAGCTCGATTTTGAAAACTGTTGGTACAAGTAATAACCAGTCTTTTGGTGGCAATGTAGGTGTGCGGTTTTTCTTAGGTAAATTAAAAGATAGTGACCATGACGGCACACCGGATATAAGGGACAAATGCCCTACGATACCTGGTCCTGGCGAGCTTTATGGATGTCCAGATTTTGACCATGATGGTATTCCTGATTATCAGGACTCATGTGCAAGAAATGCCGGGCCTGACAGGTACCACGGTTGCCCTGATGGTGACGGCGATGGTATTCCGGACAGGGAAGACGCTTGCCCTGCAGTGCCGGGTGCTATTACTTTACATGGTTGCCCTGACAAAGACGGTGACGGTGTAGCTGATAAAGACGATCTTTGTCCTGATGTGAAAGGTTCTGTAGCTTTCCGTGGCTGCCCTGATACTGATGGCGATAACGTACCTGATAACCTGGATAAATGCCCTACTGTTGCCGGCCCAGAAAGCAATGAAGGTTGCCCTGTTGAAGTGCCGGCTCCGCCACCACCTTCGCATATTGACATGACAACGCCGATTTTATTTGAAGTAAATAAAAACGAGATATCAAGTGAATCCTACCCGATACTTGATGAAGCGGTGAAAGAACTGAGCGAAGACAAATCTGTAACAGTTGTGATAGATGGATATACTGACAACAGCGGCTCAGAAACCTATAATAAATCGCTTTCTTTGAGAAGAGCGAATGAAGTGAAGAAGTACCTTACTAAAAAGGGTGTATCCGTAAAGCGCCTCACCGTAAAGGGTAATGGTGTAAAAGATCCGATAGCTGACAATGCCACCCCTGAAGGCAGGGCGCAGAACCGCCGTGCAATTATGCATGTGAAAGGTAAATAAACAAATTAAATAGAAGTATCAAAATGGCCGGCAGTATACTGCCGGCCATTTTGATGTTTACAGTAGCAAGTAATATGCTGTTATATTTTCGGGGAGTGGCGTTATTGTTTCCTTATACTTTAATTTTGCCGTATAATTTAAGCGCGTGCGTTCTATTCTATATTTATTGCTTTTAGCCGGTATTTTTTCCCAAAGCTGCACTTCTCACCCGGCTGCAGTAACTGAAAAAAAGCGGGGGCCGATGACAAGTAAGCTTGATTCGTTAGAAATGAAGCAGATTATGACGGTACTTGGCTCTTATTACGCGCTAAAAAATGCGTTGGTAGCCACGGATGGCAATGCTGCGGCTGCTGCTTCAAAACAACTTATTGCTGACGCCACCGAGGCCTCCGGTCATTTGCAGGCTACAGGTAGTGTCCACTATGCAGAAATGCGGCCATATCTTGATACAATTATAGTGCAAAGTAAATTGATAAGTGCAGAAACGGACAAACGCTGTGAAAAACAGCGGATTGCCTTTAGCCCGCTTTCTGACGCACTTGTGAATATGCTTAAAACCGCTGATTTAAAAAATGCAGGTGTCTACAAGCAGTATTGTCCCATGGCTTTCAATGATAAGGGCGCATATTGGCTGAGCGATGTAAACGAAATAAAAAATCCATACTTTGGTAAAAAGATGTTGGAGTGCGGAGAGGTTACAGATTCACTGTAATTGTTCAATATAATTACTCCTGCGTGTAAACGAAGTCTAAATACTCACCATGCCAAAATTATTAGTACAATTCGTATTCCTAATTATTTTTCTGCCCTTCGTTTCCTTTGCACAAAAGGTTTCGCTCAGCGGTTATATGCGTGATTCGGCTACAGGCGAGTCACTCATTTCAGGTACAATATATATTAAAGAAGCCAATGTGGGTGTGCAGACTAATACCTACGGTTTTTATTCGTTATCTGTTCCTGCCGGTTCTTACACCGCTATCTATTCTTATGTAGGATATAACTCCATTACCAGAACTGTTAACCTGATAGCCAACCAGAGTTATAACGCCAACATGCGCAGTACAACCACAATGAAGGAAGTGGAAGTAACCGCAGGTCGAAAAGACGCTAATGTCAAAAATTCAGATATGGGCACTATTACGCTTTCTATGGCCCGAATCAAGAAGTTGCCAGTGGTGTTTGGAGAGGTGGATATACTCAAGGCTATACAATTGCTGCCTGGTGTGCAGTCCGCCGGTGATGGTAACTCAGGGTTCTACGTGCGCGGTGGTGGCCCCGACCAAAATCTTGTGTTGCTTGATGACGCCGTAATATATAATACCGGTCATCTGTTCGGTTTCTTTTCCATATTTAATTCTGATGCTATAAAAGATGTTACTCTTATTAAAGGCGGCGCACCCGCCAATTATGGAGGCCGGCTTTCGTCAGTGGTTGATGTGACCATGAAAGAGGGGAATATGAATCAATACAAGGTGAACGGTGGGGTAGGTAATATTGCTTCAAGACTTACGTTTGAAGGTCCAATTAAGAAAGGCAAGGGTTCTTTCATGCTTGCAGGCAGGCGCACATATGCTGACATACTGGCGCGCCCGTTTTTTGAAGAATTGAAAACAAGCGGCTATTACTTTTATGATGCTAATGTGAAAGCGAACTACAAACTGGGAGAAAAAGACAGAGTTTATTTCAGCGGTTACCTGGGGCTTGATAAATTCAAGTTTCAGAATGCCAAGGGTACTTTTAAGGCCGATATACCCTGGGGTAATAAAACCGCAACAGGCCGCTGGAATCACCAGTTCAGCGACAAGCTGTTTTTAAATTCAACCGCCGTTTACAGCCGTTATGATTTTGCTTCTAATTTTCAGCAGACCGGTGTGGGCACACAGTCATCAGGCTTTGGTATAAAGTTTGCTTCTGGCATACGTGATGCAAGCCTGAAAAGCGATCTTGACTATTACACCAGCAATAACCACCATATAATGGGTGGGCTCACCTATACCCACCATGAGTTTATTCCAAACCAGATTTCAGGCAAAGCTGACTCAATAGTTTTAGCCCCTAATAATGCGCTTATTAAGTACGCCCATGAAGCCGGAGGTTATATACTTGATGATTTTGACCTGACGAAAAAAATAAAAATAAACGCCGGTCTGCGCTACACCTGGTTTGGGCAGGTAGGGCCTTACAAGCGTTATATACTTGATGGCAATGATAAGAAAACAGACAGCACCACTTATGGAAGCGGCGAACTGGCGCAGGCTTACGGAGGTTTTGAGCCAAGACTTAACATTCGCTATACGCTTGATGATAATTCATCAGTTAAGGGGAGCGTCTCCCGTACTTATCAGTACCTTCACCTCGTTTCCAACAACGGTTCCACATTACCCACTGATGTTTGGGTGCCCAGCACACAGGTTGTAAAGCCCCAGCAGGCATGGCAGTATTCAGCGGGTTATTTTCATAATTTTTTAGACAACAAGCTGGAAACATCAGTAGAGGTATACTATAAAGATATGAAAAACCAGGTGCAATATAAAGACGGCTATGTACCCAATACTTTAAACGATCCCGAGTATTCTTATGTATTTGGTACAGGCAAAGCGTATGGTGCTGAGTTTTTCATTAATAAAACACAAGGAAGATTCACGGGGTGGATAGGGTATACGCTGGCGTGGACTTATCAAAAATTCCCTTTGCTGAACGGTGGCAGGGAATTCCCGGCCAAGTATGACCGCAGGCATGATATATCAGTAGTGGCCAGCTATGAGCTGAGTAAGAAATGGAGTTTTTCCTCAGTATTTATTTATGGTTCAGGTAATGCCATTACTTTGCCTACTTCGTTTTATTTTATTGAAAATACGTTGGTGCAGCAGTTCAGCAGCGTGAACGCCTACAGAGTACCTTCTTATCACCGGCTTGATGTGTCTGCCACCTACACGCCGCAACATAAAAAGCCCAGGCGTTGGGAAGGTAGCTGGACATTTTCAATATACAACGCGTATAACCACGCCAATCCATACTTCCTGTATAACGATATACAGGGTACAGCTGTTTCGGGTATTACTTCAAAGATTTATATGGTATATATATTGCCGATATTGCCGAGTTTCACGTATAACTTTAAGTTCTGATGGAAAGCTGTATGAAGTACGTTTGGGGTATTTTGTTGGTTATTTTTTGCTGCTCAAACGCAGCAGGGCAAGACAGTGGGAAAAGTAAACCTGCATGGTTTATTCCGGATTTT
>JACMPD010000306.1 GCA_014377675.1 Taibaiella sp. | reverse complement strand
TTACAGAGCCAGTTGAAAAATCAATCAATGGTATAGCGGGTATTAAAAATGTTTCTTCTACGAGCGCGCGGGGGTCTAGTAACATTACAGTTGAGTTTGAACTGGGCGTTGACCTTGAGGCTGCCGCAAATGATGTACGGGACAAAGTATCTCAGCCCATCATCTCTATGACCGTGCAAAGCAATACCCGCAACCCCATGGAGTTTACCGACTATACCAAAAATGTGCTGGTGGAGCGGCTACAGACAATACCGGGCGTGAGCAGCATAAACTTATGGGGTTGAAAGCGCTACTCCATGGCCCTGTGGCTCGATCCGCTCAAAATGGCAGGGTATGGTATCACATCCCCTGATGTGCAGGTTCCGCACCTCAGGCGCAGAATGTAGAACTGCCCGCAGGTAAGATTGCCGGAGGCAGTACGGAACTATCTGTAAGAACACTCGGCAGGCTTTACACCGAGCAGGACTTCAATAACCTGATTGTACGTAACCTTAATGGCACTGATATACACTTAAAAGATATTGGTGAGGCCGTGCTGGGGCCTGCAAACGAAGAAACCCAACTTAAAGAGAGTGGTATACCTATGGTGGCGCTCGCTTCTGGCTGCTAACCCAATTAATTATAATTCAATCCTCCCAGCTCTTTAAACGTATTGCCCTGTGCTACATCACCGGTTTCGTATCCTTTCTTAAACCAGTACATGCGCTGTTGCGATGTCCCGTGCGTAAAAGCATCAGGCACTACAGTACCCTGTGTTTGCTTTTGTAACCTGTCGTCCCCTATGGCGTTGGCTGCTGTCAGGGCAGCTTCAACATCACCGGCCTCTACAATATTCTCGGTCTTAGCTACATAGTGTGCCCATATACCCGCATAAAAATCTGCCTGTAACTCCATCATCACCGAAAGTCTGTTTGCTTCCTTCTTGCTCATTCCTTCCCGCATCCGCTCAAATTTTTCAGTGGTACCCATCAGTTGCTGCACATGGTGGCCTACCTCATGCGCTATTACATACGCATTGGCAAAGTCACCTGGTGCCCCGAAACGCTTACTCAGTTCATCAAAAAAAGACTTGTCAAGGTACACTTTTTCATCAGCAGGGCAGTAAAATGGCCCGGTCGCGGAGGTTGCGCTGCCACAGGCTGACGATACTTCGCCGTCAAAACTAACTAATAACGGTTTCTGATATTGCTTACCCATATCGGTAAAAAGATGTCCCCACACATCTTCAGTTTCGGCAAGTATCACTTTTACGAAATGATCCGTTTTATCCATTTGTGCATCGGTTTTTTGATAAGTCTCAGTAGCGGAGCTACCTCCGCCCTGTTGCAGCAACGCAGAAGGGTTGCCGCCCATCAGGTACACTACTGCCGCTATTATCAGTGTAACTATTCCACCGCCTACTAATTTGCCACCGCCACCACCTCTGCTGTATTCCACATTGCTACTTTCTCTACCGCCAAGCCAACGCATAATGTTATTTTTAAAAATTCAGTACTATAATTTTTGTGCCAAGCCGCTGATCAGATGGTTATTCCACTCGCCCACGAACAACGAATAGGATCAAATGTCACTATAATAGTCTTTCCCGTGCCTGATTATATAAATTATATTCAGCACAAACGCCACAACGATAAGCCGCTTGATTATAGCGAAAAAGTCAGGGGTAAGAAAGTGCTTCTTAATACATTCCCATCCGCTCAGGTGCTCATAACCTTCAAAATAATCTTTATGATTAACCAGGAAACGCAAGCTTATAGCGTAAAAAATAACTGTAAATATTATATTGAACAACTGAAAGGCAGTATGGTTATGCTCACCAGGCCAAAAAACCTGCTTGATGCTGATAATGGATGTGACCAGTAATATAAAATTGAACAGCGATATCAGCTGTGTGCTTATACCCAGGTTCAAATCATCAGACCCTGCGGCCGATGCTTCAAGCGGTACCAGTATGGCCAGTAGAACCAAAAACATTTGGGCTGTGTTCTTCATGCCTCCTGAGTTATCAGTTAAAATTGTTATTTCTCTAATGCTATCCAAAAACCATTCCAAATGCATGGCTACATTCTTCTTATATCGGCACCCAGTGCATTCAGCCGCTCGTCTATTCTTTCGTAGCCCCTGTCTATCTGATGTATATTTTGTATCGTACTCTTACCCGTAGCAGATAGTGCAGCTATAAGCAATGCCACACCGGCCCGTATATCCGGGGAAACCATATTAATGCCGCGTAAAGGCATTTGCTTGTCAAGCCCTATCACTACAGCGCGGTGCGGGTCACAAAGCACTATCTGTGCGCCCATCTCTATCAGCTTATCTACAAAAAACAACCTGCTTTCAAACATTTTCTGGTGTACCAGCACAGTTCCCTTTGCCTGTGTGGCCACTACAAGCATTATGCTGATAAGATCTGGCGTAAAGCCTGGCCAAGGATGGTCATAAACCGTAAGCACGGAGCCGTCAATAAATTTCTGTATCTTATAATGTTCCTGCGCGGGTATGTGTATGTCATCCCCTATTACAGATAGTTCAATACCCAGCCTGCGGAATACATCAGGTATTATGCCCAGTTCAGGCACGTTTACATTTTTAATGGTAAGCTCACTCTGTGTCATCGCTGCAAGGCCTATAAAAGACCCTACTTCTATCATATCAGCCAGCAGCCGGTGCGTGCAGCCGTGCAGTTTTTTTACCCCTTCTATCTGCAGCAGGTTGGAGCTTACCCCGCTTATTTTTGCCCCCATGCTTATCAGCATTTTGCACAGCTGTTGCACATAGGGCTCACAGGCCGCGTTATAGATGGTTGTGTTACCTTCCGCCAGCACAGCCGCCATCACCATATTGGCGGTGCCGGTTACTGAGGGCTCTTCCAGCAATATATGCGCGCCGTGCAGGTGGGTGCCATTAAGCGAATAGATATGGTTATCAGCGTCATAGCTGAAGGAAACACCCATCTTTTCAAACCCCAGTATGTGGGTGTCAAGCCTTCTGCGGCCTATTTTATCACCGCCCGGCTGCGGTATGTATGCCTTCCTGAACCGCGCCAGCATAGGGCCAGCCAGCATCACTGTGCCCCTCAGTTTCCCCGATTTTTTGTGGAATGCGTTAGTGGTAAAGTAATCAGGGTTTATATCCCCGGCATGAATAACAATAGTGTTTTTTTCAGGCCGGCTTATCCGCACACCCATGTCTGAAAGCAGTTCTATAAGGGTATTTACATCTATTATATCCGGTACGTTAGTAAGTGTTACCGGTTCATCAGTAAGCAGGGCTGCGCAAAGCACCTGTAATGCTTCATTTTTTGCTCCCTGCGGCGTTATAATGCCGCTGAGTGTGTTGCCTCCCCTTATTTCAAAAGCATTCATAACTGGCGGGTATATTTATTGCGGTTTGTTCTTATTGAACTTGTTCTTATTGAATTTATTGGTATTGTTGTTATTGCTGAAACTGCCACCGCCCGCTGTATTGCCGGCTAAGCTGTTGGGGTTGCTGTTTACGGCATTATTCTCCTTGTAGTTGGCGGGCCGGTTATTGGCCGGGCGGGTATTATTCGCCTGTGCCTGGCCAGCTCCCTTAAAGTTGCGGTTGTTATTGTTACTGTTAGTGCGCGGCTTAAAGGCTGGCTTATTATTGTCATAATGTACGCGGTAGCCACCGGTTTCATACTGTAGTTTCCCGCCTGAAATCTCTTTCAGCTCATTCTTTATCATGTCATCATGTACAGGCTCTTTATGCCAGTTGCCATAGGCCAGTTTCATGTAGTAGCCAACGGTTTGGGTCAACCCTTGCTTTTTCTCAGGGTCGGTTTCTTCCATTGCTTTGTAAAGCAGTGTCTCTATATTTTTACCCAGGTGCCGGTTGGTTATTTTCCTGGCGGGGTAGGGCAGTACTTCAGGTTTCTTAAACACGGCCTCCGCTGTTGGCGGCGGATAAGGCGAATCAACCTCAAGGTTGAAACCCGTCATTTGGTACAGGTGATCCCAAAGTTTGTGTTTATAATCTTCTATGGTCTTCAGGTGTGGGTTCAGTATACCCATCAGCTCTATAATAACTTCGGCGTTCTTCAGGCGCTTTTCTTTATCCTCTACAGTAGCGAGGTATTCTATCATTTTCTGCACGTTTCTGCCATACTCCGGCATCAGTAGCTGCGAACGGGTAGTGTTGTATTCTATTTTTAACATTATAAAAAATTATAAAGGGTAAGCTGTTAAACCGGTCTTACTTCTGTTTGTACCGGCAATCTGCGGAAAAGCTGCATTAGCTGCACCGCAAATATAAGATAAAAACATTACAGTGATAAGTCCGGTATGTTGCATAAAAATAGCACAGTTTTATCCCATACGAACAAAACTGTGCCATTACTATCTGTATTTTTTACTTTTTAAGGCCTATCTCTCTCAGCCTTTCATCAAGGTACTCCCCCGCGGTATAGTCATTATAGCCTTTCGGATGCTCGCTGTCTATGCAGCTGTCCAGGCACGCCAGGCTCATAGTGCTTTTCGGGTGCAGGAAGTAGGGTATAGAAAAGCGCGGGCTGCCCCATTTTTCCTGCGGCGGGTTCACTACCCGGTGCGTGGTGCTTTTCAGTTTGTTGTTGGTGAGCCGTTGTAGCATATCGCCTACATTCACCACTATCTGCTCCGGCAAAGAAGTTACCGGTACCCACGTATCCTGCTTGCTCAGTATCTCAAGCCCGTCGGCTGATGCACCAACCAGCAGGGTAATCAGGTTAATGTCTTCGTGTTGCTCTGCCCTTATCGCTGACTTTGGCTCGCTTGTTATTGGCGGGTAGTAAATAGCTCTCAGTATAGAGTTGCCGTTATGCACATGTTTATCGAAGTAATGTTCGTCAAGCCCAAGGTAAAGCGATATGGCCCGCAGCAGCGCATTGCCTGACTCTTCAAATGCGCGGTAAGCCTGCAACAAGGTAGGCGTAAAAGCAGCAACTTCTTTCACAACTATATTTTCAGGGTATTCAGTCTGTACCGAATCACCGTCAGTCACCTCCTGGCCAAACTGGAAAAACTCTTTCAGGTCAGGCGCGTCAAAACCCTTCGCGTGTTCCTGGCCAAATGATGTGTAGCCACGCTGCCCTGCAAGCCCGGGTATTTCATAGCTCTTTTTTGTGGCTACCGGCAGTTTAAAAAATGCCTCCACATGCTTGTACAAGTCCTCAATCAGTTCATCAGGTATGCTGTGGTTTTTAACCGCCACAAACCCAGTCTCTTCAAATGCCTTGCCAAGTTCTGCCACAAAGTTCTTTTTCAACTCTGGGTTATTGCTGTTAAAGTCAGCCAGGTTAACTACAGGAATGTTCATATTTTAATATTATGTGGTGTAAGATAAATGTTTTTTTCGTGAAGGCCTTATAATTTTTCGGTTAATTTATTCAAATGTATAGGCTTTAAGATAATGCATGTCGATAGAGGTTCGCGTACCTGTTATTTCGAAATAGTCATTGAAAGTGGTGTCAGCCGAGGTAGTAAAGCCAACGACATAGGTGTAGGGAGCAACGCCTTTTTTCATCACAATCTCATAGGTTTTTAACCCCTTTGGCATCACGAACCTGCCGTTCGCTGTATCAAAGCCATACGATGCGCGCACCGCGTACACGCCGCTCTCTATCAGGCTGTCAGCGCTTACTGTAACCGCGAAAGCAAAATTATTCAGCGAATCACCCGTTACCGGCATTGCCGCCTGCGCCACCACCGTTCCCGGCACGGGAACCACTGCTTTACCACCGGCGCTTTTCCCGCCATCGCCACAGCCCGTCAAAACCACACCCAGTAATATTAAATAGTAGCCAACACACTTCATACCCCACAAAAGTAATGTTTTACCACATTATCTTTTGCTACCCCCCCGATAGCAATAGGCCACCCAACGTACACACCTACTCTTTATACATAAACCACTTCGCTAGCTCTTTATAGCTTGCTTTTTTACCATACATCAGTATGCCCACCCTGTATATACGGGCGGCTACCCACGTGGTAACCAGGAAGCCCAGCACCATCAGCAGCATGGAAGCCGCAATCTGTATCGGCGGCACATGGAAAGGAATGCGGATCATCATGGCGATAGGCGCCGTAAACGGTATCATGGACAACCAAATAGAAAGGGCGCTGTCCGGGTTGTTGACGATAACGGTCTGTGACAAAATAATGGTAAAGATTAGCGGCAGCGTCACAGGAAGTATAAACTGTTGCGTCTCCGTTTCATTGTCCACCGCCGAACCCACCGCCGCGAACAGCGCGCTATACAGCATATACCCAAAGAAGAAGTAAAACAGAAAGCACAATACTATCTGGGTAACCGGCAGGCTGTCTAAAGATGCCATAAGGCTCGCAACCGGGTTGTCGGTCGCCGCGGTTATTTCCGTCTGGTGCGCTCCGTTGCCCCCTATCTGTTCACTCATCCCCTGGCTCTGCTGTATCTGCTGCATCGCCTTGCCTTTGTTGCCGGTAAGGGCGGTACCCGCCACCGTTGATAGCAGCATGGTGAGCGCAATCCACAATACAAATTGGGTCAGCCCTACCATTCCCACCCCTATTATTTTTCCCAGCATCAGCTGAAAGGGCTTTACCGATGATATAATTACCTCTATTATCCTGCTTACTTTCTCCTCTATCACCCCCCGCATTACCTGCGCGCCATAGAGAAACAACGACATATAAATCAGAAATGCGCAGGCAAGCCCTACACCATAAGCGGCGTAAATATGGGCGTCTTTCTCACCGTTTTCGGTTATTTGTTTTGGCTCTACGCTTACCTGCTTTTGCGCCCCGGCCAGCATTGCCGAGTCAATGTGCGCGTCGCCCAGCCTGCGGGCTACAGCTATCCTGCTCAGTTCCTCCTCTATCTTGCCGCTGTGCATCGCACTCGGCGTCTTCTCCCCAAACAACTGTATGTTAGTAACTGTGGCAGGTATGTACAGCAGGTAATCATACCCGCTTTTCAGAAACTCTTTTTTGGCCGTGGCATAGTCGCCTGCAACACTGTACTCAATGGTCTTGCCGCCCTTCAACTTGCCCGCGAACCAGCCGCTCTCATCTACCACCTCCACTTTCTTTTTATCGCCAAGCCCTCCCTGGCTCGCCGCCAAGTACACTATCAGGCTGAACATACCTATAAACAATACGGGCACCAGGAAGGTGACCAGCAGGAACGATTTTTTCTTTACTCTTGAAAAATATTCACGTTTTATAATAAGAAGTATCTTATGCATCGCCGGGTTATTATTTGTTGAAATGGATATTTATTTTCTGAACGGTTATTTGTGGGTGCTTACGGCCTGTATAAATATTTCATTCATGTCCGGCACTACCTCTTCAACCCGGCTGATGCGGGTAAGCGGCAACATATAGGCCAGTACATCATTCAGGGTTTGGCCAGGTGTCAGTTTCAGCGTCATGCGGTTGCCGTCTTCCGTGGCTTTTTGCGCTACCACTTCAAATGGCAGCTCTGCCGTGCTTACGGCCCCGCCTTCGTGCTCTAAAATATAGGTACCGTTCCTGTATTGGTTTCTTATGTCCCTCACCTTGCCGTCCAATATTTTGTGGGAGAGGTTCAGCAGGGCTATCGAGTCACAAAGTTCCTCCACGCTCTCCATTCTATGGGTGCTGAAAATAATGGTGGCCCCGTTGCGGTTCAGCTCCAGTATCTCATTTTTTATTATTTCAGCGTTTACAGGGTCAAAGCCGGTGAACGGCTCATCGAGTATAATCAGCTCCGGCTCATGTATTACCGTAGCCACAAACTGCGCCTTTTGCTGCATTCCTTTTGATAGTTCTTCTATCTTCTTTTTCCACCAGCTTTCTATTTCCAGCTTCACGAACCATTTCTTCGCCCTCCGGGTCGCTTCCTGCTCGGTAAGCCCTTTCAGCTGCGCCAGGTACACTATCTGCTCGCCAATTTCCATTTTCTTATACAGGCCGCGCTCTTCAGGCAGGTAGCCAATGCTGCCTATATGGTGCTGGTTCAGCTTCTGCCCGTTAATCAGCACTTCGCCCGAATCAGGCGCGGTTATCTGGTTAATAATACGGATCAGCGATGTTTTACCGGCGCCGTTAGGGCCCAGCAAACCAAATACCTTTCCCTGCTCTACCTCTATACTCACGCCCGAAAGCGCACGGTGGCCTGCATACTGTTTTACAATATTACGGATGCTTAACATGGAGAACTTTATTGTTAGTGTAAAGTAACTAAGTTTATAGCTACCCAAAGGAAAAACTCCCTGAATATTAATAAATACATAAAAAAACAGCCGGAATAGTAAAAACTATCCCGGCCATCGTAAATGAAACAACCTTTTTTCGCATTAGATAATTTAGAAAAATCATGCCAGTAATGCATGCCGTTTTTTCGTGGCTTTTACGCTGGCACTGCTGTTTTGCTCAGCTCATTTATTGCCGCGCTAAAGCTTGCTATGTCACTTTCCATTGTATCCCAGGCGCACATCAGGCGCACCTCGTGTGTATTGTCTTTCCATATATAAAAAGGGAAGTGCTCCTGAAGCGGCTCATACCAGTGGCGCGGTATCTCCGCGAATAATGCGTTGGCCTGCACTGGCCGCGTGAAGTGTACCCCCTCGTGCGCCGATAGTGATTTGTAAAGCAGTTGTGCCATATTATTGGCGTGTGTCGCCGTTTTTCGCCACAGCTCATTGGCCAGCATGGCTTCAAACTGGGCCGCTATAAACCTTGTTTTTGAAGCCAGCTGCATCACCTGTTTGTGCTTGTAGGCTATTGTTTTGTTTAGCCCCTTATTAAAAACTACCACGGCCTCGCCATACATCATCCCCGCCTTGGTGCCCCCAAGGGAAAGAATGTCAGCGCCTGCATTTACACTTATATCAGCCAGGCTACAACCCAGTGCCGCCGCTGCGTTAAAAAATCTTGACCCGTCTACATGCAGATACAACCCGTGTGCATGTGCCAGCTGCGCAATGGCACTTATCTCATCAGCCGTATACAGCGTGCCATATTCGGTGCTTTGGGTTATGGATATCATGGCCGTCTGTGCGTAGTGCACGTCTCCTTTGCGTATCAGCCGCTCATTTATGGCCTCCGGGGTAAGTTTGCCATGCTCGTTGGCGGGTATAGGGAAAAAGCGGCAGCCTGTAAATGTTTCCGGGGCTGACGACTCATCGCAATAGATGTGCGATGTGTCGGCGCAGAGTATCGCGTTATAAGACTGTGTGGCGCTGCTGATGCTCAGCACATTGGCCCCTGTGCCGTTAAAAACAAAAAACACTTCGGCCCCGGCGCTGAATATTTCCCTGAACTGTGCACTAACCCTCGCCGTTATGGCGTCTGCCCCGTAAGACCGGGCATGCGCCACGTTGGCGGCGTGTAAAGCGTCCATCACCTCAGGCAGCACTCCAGCATAATTGTCACTTGCAAAACTCTTCATTCTATTGTTTTTAACGTTAAAATTAGTCGTTTTCTGTACCTTAGTGAAAAAATATCGCGGTGAAAAGAATTGTAATTTTTTTATTGGCGTTGTTTATTTCGTTCAGTGGTGCCGCCCAGCACCCCGTAAAAATGCATAACCTGTGGGCAAGACCCGAGGTACACGTTGTTTTCAACGGCTATATAGTCTCTTTCACTATTCATGACATCAACAAAACCCTCCGCCTGCTGCGCGAAGCAGGCATCACCACCTGGCCGCCTGACTGCGCCCTTGACACTTCGCTCAATTATTCCTACGAATTATATCCGGGCCTCAAACAGCAGTACCAATTTCCCATGCAGCCCCTGTTGCAAAACGATGTGGTCGCTTACCTGCTTACCGTAGGCCATGCACTCATACTCAATAACAAGCACAAAATAATAGATAACGTACTGGCTGATATAACCCCAAGGCTGGAAGGGGATAACATGATGCTGGCCAGCTTCTACGACCCCAAAACAAAAAAAATGATCTTCCAGGGCACCATACATTCCTGCATGTATGGCAAGGATATTGGTATTGACGATTGACTTATTTCCTCTTCGCAGCCACCTGCAGGTAGACCGTAATATTGTCGTCTATATCCCCCTTCTCTCCTATATTATATAGTTTCCTGCTTAGCTGCAGCAACCCCCTGAACGTATAGCCGCCGGCTGATGGCAGTGCGGTGAACTGTATTTTCACAGGCTTAGTTATGCCTTTTAAGGTAAGCTCGCCGTTTAGCACGTACACCGGCCCGCCGTCTTTTTTTACGCTGGTCGATTTAATGCGTATCTCCGGGAATTTCAATGGGTTAAGAAATGCCTCCGTTTTTACCTTGTAGTCCGCCACCGCATCGCCCGTCTTCGCCGTGCTGCTGTTTACAGTAACATCAAATGAAGCTTTTTCCGGTTGTTCAGGGTTAAATACAATAGTCCCTTTCAGGTTGTTGAGCCATCCTCTCAGCTTGTCGTCCTTTCCACGCGTCACTGTAAATTCAATTTTAGACCCGCGCTCCGCCACCGTATATTGCTGCGCAGTCGCCCCGCCGGCTACTACCAGCGCCATTGTAGTGGCCAAAAAAAAATGCTTCCATTGCGGGCTGCCGCCGGTAACAAAACTCATACAGTGCAAATCTAAGCATTGTGCCCTATCTTTGAGTTTATGCATAATGAAGCCTTCACCCAGGTTGAAAAAGCCATAAAAAACCGCCGTTCCACCAGCTGGGCGAAAATGAACGGCAATAAAATTCCTGATGAAATTATAGCCCAACTGCTTGAACTCGCCTGTTGGGCGCCCACCCACGCCAAAACTGAACCCTGGTATTTTATGGTCTACAGGGGCGAGGCCATGAAGCACTTCGCCGCCGCCCATGCCGCCATGTACTGGGAAAATACCGCTGAACCTAAGCGTACCGAAGCGGGCAGGCACAAACTGGAACACAATACCGACCTCGCTTCACACCTCATAGTATCCGTTATGAAAAGGGGTGCGAATGAAAAAATACCTGTTGTAGAAGAGATAGCCGCAGCATCAGCTGCCATACAAAATATACTGCTGGGTGCAACAGCGCTGGGCATAGCTTCATTCTGGAGCACCGGCGGCATGACACACCAGCCGGCTTTGAAGCAATATTTCAACCTCGCTGAAGAAGACATTATGCTCGGGCTCATTTTCCTCGGCTACAGCAACGATACCCCGAAGACATCCGTCCGCAATAAACCTCAGGAAGAAAAAATCAGGTGGATGTAGCTCACTGGTGCAACTTTCAGGCTCATAAAATTACACCGGCCATCTGTATTTTGGCGGTATAGCCCCATGATAGCTTTCAAATTCTCATATTAATTCCTATTTTTACAAAAAAAAGTAAAGGCGATGAAAAAAATACTTTCCGTTATAGCCATGTCCCTTGCCCTTTATTCCTGCGAGAAAAAAAGCCCGGAGGTTATACTGCCGGAAACCGGCATAGGCGCACAACGGGTCTTTGACAGCACCCGCCTGGTGAAAAACGGCTTTTACCATGTGGCCGTTACAAGGCAGGGTATAACAGACTCAACCATATGCATCAGGTTTGTTGATGCCACGCACTTTACCGAATATAAAACTTTCGCTGACTCCAACGGACTGGTACTGCTTGACAGCGTTTCATTCGCCGCCGCCAACTCATACTCCGAATACCAAAACCCTAACCCTACCGACTACAAGACTACCGTAGGCTATCTCTTTACCAAGTACTACCCAACCGGCAACGGCCTCAACACTTTCCCGTTCCATAACTATTTCGCCGCTGATACCTTCATACT
>JACMPD010000305.1 GCA_014377675.1 Taibaiella sp. | reverse complement strand
TTATTTTGTCCACCCGCAATAGCGCCAAACCCTGCACTGGCCACATTTCCAATTCCACCGCCCACAAAAGCGTTTTTATTAGCTGCATTTCCCTGTCCTCCTGCTACGGTGCCGTAGTCACCGGTTGCATTGTTACCTCTGCCTCCACCTACGAAGGAGCCTTGTTTGGTTTTAATCATTACCTTCCATTTAATACGTATCTACCTTAATACTTTTGTAAATATAGCGCATATATATTTATTATTGCGTAGGGGCAGAAAATTTTCTGCCCTGTAATGAGGTGTATAAGCGCTTTCGCTACCCGCGATTATCCCCCCCGCGGGAGGGCAGAAAATTTTCTGCCCCTACGTTTATCCACATAATATATATATTTTACCCAAATGAAATCATGGTTTCATAAAGCTTGTACACATCTTCGAAGGTATTATACATGGGCACCGGTGAAATCCTTATTACATTTGGTTCGCGCCAGTCAGCTATTACGCCATTTGCGGCCAGGTGGTCAAATATTTTCCGCCCGTTTTCATTAAATAATAAAGAAAGCTGGCAGCCTCGCCTGGCAGGTTCAGGTGGTGTTATAATAGTGAATGATAAATTATTCACCTGCTGTAAAAGAAATTCAAGATAGCCTGTGAGCTGCTCGCTTTTTGCCCGCAGCTCTTTCATTGTTGTTGCATCAAACAGCTGTAGTGATGCCAGGTGCCCCACCATATTAAATACAGGTGCATTGCTCATCTGCCAGCTTGCCGCGCCTTTTTGTGGCACAAATCCTTTCTGCATTTTAAAGCGTGACTTTTCATCATTGCCCCACCAGCCGCCAAGGCGAAAGAAGGACGGATCATCGCCATGGCGCTCATGAACAAATATACCCCCCACCCCGCCGGGGCCGGAATTAAGGTATTTATAAGAACACCAGCACGCAAAATCAACATCCCAGTCATGCAACTGCATGGGAATATTACCCATAGCATGCGCAAGGTCAAAACCCGCATATGCGCCCGCTTCATGCGCTGCGGCGGTTATTTGCTGTAAGTTAAAAAACTGGCCTGTGTAATAGTTAACGCCGCCTATCATTACCAGCGCCAAAGTATCACCAGCTTCTTTTATAGCATTTAATATATCTTCTTCCTCTATTATATACTTCCCTTCACGCGGAGTAATCTCGATAATAGCATCAAACGGGTCAAAGCCATACATCCGCACCTGCGTCTCCATGGCATATTGGTCGCTGGGGAAAGCACCGGCTTCCATTAATATTTTATAGCGTTTACCCTGCGGCCTGTAAAAAGATTGCATTAATACATGCAGGTTCACAGTAAGTGTGTTCATGGCCACTACCTCATCTTTCTTGGCACCCACAATCCTGGCCAGGCTCTCAGAGAAAAAGTGATGGTATGAAAACCACGGATGCTTCGCCAGAAAATGCCCTTCCACCCCGTATTCAGCCCAGTCGTTCAACTCAGCTTTCATCAGGTTTTCTACACACTTGGGTTGTAGACCAAGGGAATTGCCACAAAAATATTGTGCGTCCCGTCCTTCATGTTTCGGGATGAAAAACTGCTCCCTGAATGTTGACAACTTGTCTGCCTTATCCAGGCCCTGCGCGTAGGCTAAAGTAGCTTCATGCATTTATTATGAATAATTTTATTATTAATAATGTCAATCAATAGTAGTTGATACCTATCAGCTTCCTGGCGCCCGCAATAGTCACTGCCGCGCTTTCCCTGGCTTTCTCTGCGCCGGTTTTCAATATTTTTCGCAATGTGGCTTCATCCCGCTGCTGTTCGGCCGCATGGTCACGGATGGGCGCTACAAAGGCCACCATATCTTCGGCTAACTGTTTCTTCATATCGCCATAGCGTATATTACAACTATTGTAAGCGTCAGTAAACCTGGCTATTGTTTCCGGGCCTGAGGTGACACTCATCAGTACAAACAGGTTTTGTATATAATCCGGCATTGCAGCATTAGGTTCCGCCGGACCTTGATCCGTCTTGGCTTTCATTATCTTTTTCCTTATATCTTCATCCGTATCGCTCAGGTATATGGTGGCGTTTACATTTTCACTTTTGCTCATTTTGCCTGTGCCGTCAAGGCTCATAATCTTCACGGTCTCGGAGTTAAACCGGAATACTTGTGGCTCAGGGAAAAACTCACCATACCTGCTGTTAAAGCGTTCCGCGAAATTCCGTGCCATCTCCAGGTGTTGCTCCTGGTCTTTGCCTACCGGTACTTTTACAGCGCGGTGTATAAGTATATCTGCTGCCATCAGCACCGGGTAAGTGAGCAGACCGGCATTTACGTTTTCCGGGTGCAGGCGTACTTTATCTTTAAAGGTTGGCACCTTCTCCAACTCGCCTTTGTACGCAAGCATATTCAACATTAAATACAATTCAGGAATTTCCGGTACATCGCTCTGCGCATAGAGCGCTACCTTCTCAGGGTCAAGCCCGCTGGCTATATTTTCAGCCAATACCCTGAAAACGCTTGGTTTCAATGCCTTAGGGTCAGGGTGCGTAGTGAGCGAATGATAGTCAGCTACAAAAAAGTAACAGTCATATGCATCCTGCATCTTAACATAATTCTGGATAGCCCCGAAATAATTGCCCAGGTGGAGATGACCTGTTGAGCGGATACCGCTTACTACAATTTCTTTGCTCATAACGCTGCAAATATACTCGCTAATAGGTAGTTTTTCACATTAGAATTCACTATATAAACAGGTACAGTATCCGAAAATACCAACATTTTTACCGTTCGTAAACAAAATCGACCGTTCGTTCCTTTTTTTTGGCTATCGTGCCCTTATAGAATAGTTTGCACACAATTAATGAATAGGTTCAATGGAGTTAATATAAAAATTAAATCTCCAATAAATTTGCCTTATTTATACTAATTATGAATGCCCGCACACTACCATGATTACTGCGAAAAATTTCAGTAATTAGAGTAAAAACATCAAAGCCCGGTAAATTCTTTTACCGGGCATTTATTATTTTATTATCGAATGTAACTTAATCCTAACTAATAATTCTTATTGTTGTATCCGCCGGTCGATTCCCCTCCTGGCTTACTGTAGCCACCCGGCTTATAACCACCCGGTCTCGGGAAAGTTTTTGGCTTTAATGGCCGGGCACCGCCGGCATTATTGCCATATCCTTTGTTCCCTGGCTTAGCAGTTGGCTTTGCTTCTTTTACTGAGATAATACTCCCTTGAAAGTAGCTGAAATCAAGATTGTCTATCGCGTCCTGTGCGCTATTAAAATCAGCCATTTCCACAAAACCAAAACCTCGCGACACGCCGGTAGCACTGTCAATTATAACTTTCGCCGATATGATTTCGCCAAACTCAGAAAATGCTTTTCTCAAATCTTCGGCCACAATATTAGGGGTAAGGTTACCAACAAATATATTCATAAGCGTTTATATAAATAAACAAATGGTTACACAATTAGCTGCAAAAACGAGTTGAAGATACTTAACTTTTTTTATTTCCGCCTTAGCATCACTAAAAAAAGGAGATTTTTTGAAAGTAAATACCGCCTTTGCTAAAAAGCTCCATAATTCTGCATTATTATTTACCACCCTAATATTGCTTTTAGCTTTGCCATCCCGCTCTTGCTCACCAATACCCGCGCACCGCAATGCAGTATTGCTATATGGCTTTCTTTCTCATACGGCTCTATACGGCTCAGTTGCCCAACCGGTACAAGATAAGACCTGTGCACCCGCACAAAATGTTGCGGGTCAAGCGTCTGTTCTATATGTGAGAGTGTGCTTTTTTTCAAATAGCTGCTTTCTTTAGTTACTATCTTTATATAGTCATCGCTTGCCTCTATATAATTGATTTCTGTTGCCGGAATTATTTTGATGAATCCATTATCTTTAACCACAACCCGGTGCTGATACCCTTCGTATACATTGTTTTCTATAACCGGAGCCGGCACCTTTATGGTTTTATCCTTCGCCTGTAGCAGCCATTTCTGAAACGCTTTTCCAAAACGCTCTTTGCTCACAGGCTTCAGCAGGTAATCAATAGCATGTGCTTCAAACGCCTTTATTGCATATTCATCAAAAGCAGTAGTGAAAACTACAGCCGGCGGCGTGTCAAGCAGCTCCAGCATCTCAAAGCCATTCAGCCTGGGCATTTGCACATCTAGAAAAATCAAATCGGGCTTCATTTCCTGTATCGCTTTGAAACCCTCAAAACCGTCACCACACTCAGCCACTATCTCCACTTCCGGATATTCACTCAAAAATGCTTTTATCAGCTGCCTGCCCAGTGGTTCGTCATCAACAAGTATAACTTTATACATGGTGTTGTGGTATTTTTAAAATAGTTTTAAAATAATTTTCCTCCATCATTGTTTCCAGCAGGTCAGCTCTCGCATACAAAAGATATAACCTGCGTCCTATACTTTTCAGTCCGAAACCTGTGCCCCTGGGCGGTTGCACTGTAGGGTCGTAAGGGTTGGTTACTGTTATTACGGTTACGGGGCCGTCAGAAAAAATCTTAATGTCAATATCTACCTTGCCAGTCTTGCCGTACAAACCAAATTTTATGGCGTTTTCCAATATCGGTTGAAAGAGAAATGGCGGTATAATAGCTTTGGGGTCAAACTGCTTATCAAAATTGACGCTGAGCCGGTCACCAAAGCGTACTGACTCAATAGCAAGATAGGACTCAATATATGTAAGCTCATCAATGATCAATATGTTATCCTCTGATTCCCGCTTTACTGACCCGCGAAGAAATTCGGAAAGTTTCCCTATCATCTCCTGTGCCTTGTCCGGCGAAATCATGACGAGTGCACTTATAGAGTTGAGGCTGTTGTACAAAAAATGCGGCTGCAACTGTTGCCGTAGCTTAAAAAGCTCCGCTTCTTTGAGCAATGCGGCAGCATCAGAGTGTTGTTGAAAACGGCTGTTCAATGCAGTAATATTCTTGCGCAAAGCGGTATTGGTCGCTATCCAGCTGTAAAAAATCCAGGTTATTATAAACCGAACCGGCAACGTATTGCGCAGCCAGTCAATATAACCCGTGGCTGTTACATCACTTTTCTGCCACCATTGTAATAATTTATACTCCGCAAAAACCGAAGAAAGACCCAATATAAGGGCTATAATCATTGCATAAGTGTACAACGTCACCTTTGTGGGATAGGCTTTGATGAGCAGAACAATAGTCCATACCGAACCGCTTAGAACAACGGCATTGCAGATGGCATCATCAACCGCTATCACCCAGCTGAAGCCGAAAAGATGATGCAAAATAAGCACCTGCTTGGCTAGTATTACCGCTGCAAGTACAAAAATAAGCCAGTGAATATGTTTATTTAAAAGTTTCAATTCGCAACTTGAAATAATGAAATAGGAAACCGCTCCGGACACAAAATAAAATAATAGTATTGGAATGGCACTATATACCTTTCCAATACCACTTAATGCAGTAAAACCATTAGTAAGGCTGCAGCCACTAAGCCATCCACAGCGGCGCGGCTACCATTTCAGGTTCCCGCACTATTGAAAAAAGCAGCCCCCCGTTTTTTAGCTCCACGGGGCGCAGGTCTTTCACCGCGAGCATACGCCAGCAGATTGTTCGTCCGTGCCTGTCAATAAACGTCGCCTCTTCACAAAGCCCGGCCTGCTTCGCTTCTGTTAATGCCGTTGCTTCAGTTTCGGCATATACAAGGCGCCATTGCTCTTCATACTGGTCAGTAGGCAGGCCTTCGCATTCTATCCGGTAAATGATTTGTGCTGTAAATGATTGCATATAGTAGTGTTATGTGTGTGTGTAAGTTGTGTGATTGATTTATGACTGCTAATACCCTTTTATCTCAACATTTCCGAACGAGCAGGTTCCTCTGATTATCAATAACTTTTTTTGCTCATTACTCACAGAAGTTTGAATATTTCTTTCATCTTCAATATTGCCGAATGAAGGACTTATTTCATTCTGTACCTGCCAATGCGAAGGGACTATTATTTCAATACCCCCAAACGATACCCTTACATCTAATATTGCAGTATCCTGAAAATCTGCCTGCATAAAGTTAAGTTCGCACCCACCGAAGGTTACTGATATATTGCCACCTTTAAAATCCCGGGAAGTAACTACTTCTTTTCTTCCGCCAAATGTCACATCAATGTTCAGGTTACTTTCCTCAGTTATCGATTTACTTACTTTATAATCCGGTACGCATTTCTTCATGCCCCTGCTCGTGCCCCTGGGCCTGAAGGCTATTGCCAAACCAGCTAATATCATTGCGCCCGGCCAAACAAAGGGTCTAAGCTCTGCAAAATGCAGCTGAACTATATTCACTGTACCTATCAATATCAGTATCCACCACCCGGGGTTACTGAATTTGCTCCTCAAACCTACAAGCACGCCTACCCCAATAAGTATAAACGGCCAGTGAAGCTCCAGGTCAAAATCATAATGGAATATAATGCTGCAAATCCACAATATGCCCACAACTGCAACCGCTATTCCGAAAAAAGCTCTCCCTCTCTGCCTTCTGTCCTGGTACTCTTTCATGTGCTCCTGCCACTTTGGGTCACTCCAGTCCCTGTTTCTCAAATAATTCCTGCGCATATCAAAATTGTTATGGGACAAAAGTAAGCGCATTAACTACACTGGGTAAAGGTTATTAGGCGGGGAAAATGCTTGGGTCGGTAAGTAGGGGAAAACCATCGGTAAGTAAAAACCTGCTGACGCTTCTGTGTCGCGCTACAATAAAAAATGCCGTTTAGTATTCTTTTAAGACAACGCGGGCATTAAGACTCTTTTACAATGGCGATCAACAAAAAGCCGCAACTAACTTTTATGAATTTAAAAAATAAATTTTATGAAACCGATCAAATTATTAACCGCAGCAGCTAACGGATTCTCATTTTTCTTTACAGCTTGTAAGAAAGAAAGTACTAACGGCATGGCATTGGTAGCTACTCAGGCGCAGAACAGTGCCACCACAACAGTAAACTATAAGACAGATGGCCACCAACGCATGGAAGGGCCTATTTACTGGAAAAAGGGAACCATGCAAGTGAAAAATATCACTTTTAGTGCTAACTATATGCGAGTGCTGCAGGCAGCGGCAACTACCACCGGCACAGCGGCAAAGACTGGTATGTATCCTGTATCTTCAGATAACAGCCAAAGAATTGGATAGTTTACACAATACAAATAAACCTATGAATAATAATAAAGCCGGAAATTTTCCGGCTTTATTATTATTCATAAGACTACCAACCGCTTGCCAGCACATCTGCAATATGCATTGTCCGTATCGGGAGATTGTTATGATCAATATATCCCTGCATGTGCATCATACAAGAAACATCAGTCGTTATAATATATTTAGCGCCGGTATCAAGCGCACTTTTTACTTTTACCTGTGCCATGCCTATTGAAATGGGTTCAAATTTAACAGCGAAGGTGCCGCCGAACCCGCAACAGGTTTCGGCTTCTTTCATTTCCACAAGTTCTAACCCCTTTACGTTGGCAAGCAACTGCCTGGGGGCGTGTTTAATGCCACATTCCCTCAGTGCCCCGCATGCGTCATGGTAGGTAGCCTTGCCATTCAGCTCCGCCCCCACATTGTCGGCGTTAAGCACATTGATCAGAAATTCCGAAAACTCGTATACATTACCTGACACCTGTTTGCAAAGAATATGGTCTGAGCTGTTTTCAAAAAGCGACTCATAATAATTGCGGATAAACCCTGTACACGAGCCACTCGGCCCCACAACCTTAGATTTATCACTGAAGTCAGCCAGAAATTTTGACCCTACCACACGGGCTTCATTTTTATAACCGGCATTGAAGGCAGGCTGCCCACAACAAGTCTGTGACGGATTGTAGCTTACATCGCAACCCAGCTTCTCCAGCACCTTTACCATGTTCATCCCTGTCTGGGGATAAAGCTGGTCAACAAAACATGGTATAAATAATTGTATTTTCAAAGCAAAGTAGTTACCCGGTAAAAACCGGAATGTTATAAATTCACAAATTGTTTATCAGATCTGCAACAAAGATGGGATAGACAAAAATCAGAAAGCGAAATATTTTAATGGAATAACGCCTCCAGACTGTGGCAAAGGTAAGACAAGCAAAATTATTTTTTGTCCATTGGCCGGGTTCCTTACCCATGTAATTTTGAACGGCGACATTATACCGTATTTTTAGGGGGCAAAGTTTACCTTTTTATCATACCAGCAATACAGAAATGGACAAAATCGAGATTAAAGAAATAAATGTAGAGGATAATTACCAGTTAATTTCCCACTTTATGCTACACCTTCATGCTAATGAATACAGGCTACACGATAAAACTGCAAACTGGGCAGAAATAGAGGCCGGCTACATGCGCCATTGTATAGCCATGCAACGGGAAAACGACGGTTTGTGCCTGGTCGCCTATGTTGATGGCGACCCCGCGGGGTTCATGTTCGGGTTTACCCAACAGCAGGATGACAGCAGATTTGAGATAGGAGAAGAACCAGAATTATACATTTCTGACGGCTATGTGACTGAAAAATACCGCAGAAAAGGCATCTATCGGCATCTAAACACCCACATGGAGCAGCACTTTATCCCAAAAGGTATTAAAAGGGTTATCCGCCTTACACTATTGGTGAATACCGGAATGCGGCAACTGCTTGAAGCCGGGGGCTATTCCCCCACCAGGATCATGTATGAAAAATGGCTGTAAACTATTTACGCTTAGCTTTTTCCCATACCGCACTCTGGCTACCTTTAAAGTAGCGGCCTATGCCGGCAGCAACCGCATAGTTCATCATACAAAAGTAGTATGGAATAAAGAGTACTTTTATGTGTACCTGTCTTTTTTCAAATACCATACCCAGTGCGGCCAACACATAAAATAAAAGCTGTGCGTCTAATAGTAAAGTATAGAGCACCTGTCTGCTTTCAATCGCTATGCATAAATTAAGTATAAATGTAAGTACCATCAGGAACGGTGTTACCGTCCACCTCAATACCCTGTGGCTGATGTACTGAAACGCAAGTACGAAGTGCCTGAAAGGATTCAGAAGGCCGCCCAGCCGGGTAATAGACTGTATGCCGCCGGCAGCTATCCTTATTTTTCTCTTCAGTTCTTCTTTTATGTTTTCTGACCCGCCCTCGGTGGCAAAAGCCATCGGCTCATACACAATACGATACCCTTTGGCTGCTATCAACATAGATATCATAAAATCATCCAGAATAGTATCTACCGGGACTGGCTCATACAAATTCACTCTCACACTAAACAATTCTCCGGCCGCACCTACCACAGAATATAGTTCAGAATCCCAAGTCTTTAACTTTGATTCATACTTCCAGTAAAACCCCTCCCCTGCGGTAGCATCGGCCACGTCATCAATGCTCACCCGCTTTTCACCGGAGACCGCGCCCACTTCAGCGTCAGCATAATGACGGCAAATATTCACCAGAGCATCTTTATTAAGAAAGGTATTGGCATCGGTAAAGACTGCTATCTCAGTAGTTACCTGTTTCATAGCGCGGTGCACAGCTGCTATTTTTCCACTCCGCCCCGGCTGATGCATCAGTTTTACCTGCGGATGTGCAGCTATTAATTCTGCTGTCTTGTCAGTAGATCCATCGGTAACAAATATAAAAGAAACCTTACCCTCCGGATAATTAAGGCCGAGTGTATTTTGTATTTTCTGCTCTATAAAATCTTCCTCATTATACGCGGCCACAATAAGTGTTACAGTGGGCAAGGAATCATTTACCAGCGGCACTACCCTGCGTCCTTTTAAAGCTATACGAAGCTTTACCAATAAATACAGCAGTATCCCATACCCGAAAAAGGTATAGAAAACCAAGAACAAGCTGAGCCAAAATGTCACTTTCATTTTATATTTTTTACCGGGTAACCGAGATTATTGCTGTTTTTACTATGCGTCATGTTCCACCATACCGCCTTTAAAAATACATTGATGAAATTCAATTGGCTATTCTTTACATAGCTGAGTAGGTTCCTGGGCGCGACTGCTGTCAAAAAATAAAACCAAAAAATAATGCGGGTAGTCAATGAACAGTTGCGCCTGATGAAGAGTATCCGGTTTCTGTTCATAAAATATTCTTTAAGTGCGCTTTTACTGCCTACAGAAACTGATTCTTTATGATAAATTAAAGCCTGCATATTTACCCATATAGTATAACGCGCTTTTTTTACGCGCTCGCACCAATCCATTTCCTCATAATACAGGAAATAATTTTCAGGCATTAAACCCGCCTTTATGATCGCTTCCCGCCGCAACATCATAGCCGCGCCGTGTATAAATCCGGTTTCACCTGTGTTTTTTTCATACTGCCCGTTGTCTATTTCAAACTGACCTACACACCGGTTACGGGCTGTATAATAATTCATGGCCGTAAAACCGGCATATTGCAGCCTATCCGGCTGGTCATAGTACTTTATTTTCGGGGAAACCATTCCGCATTCGGGATGCTTATCAAGGGTTTCAGCCAACGCCTGAACCAACCCAGGCGTAAACTCTGTGTCATTATTGACGAAAAAAAGATAATCGCCGCCAGCCTGCTTTATGCCCAGGTTATTTCCACCCGCAAAACCCAGGTTTTGCTCTGATCTGATGAATTTAATATTCGGGAACCGCTCCTGCCATCCAGGCACCTCATTAATTTCACTGCCGTTATCAACAACTATCAGTTCCAGCGCCGCATAGGTGTTTGTAGCAAACACCGACGCAAGCAACTCTTCAGTAACCAGCTTCTGATTAAAATTGACAGTAATTACAGAAACACTCTTCATAAACCAGCTTATACTATTTCCCCTGTTGTAAGGCGGTCAAGATAATCAAAAATATCAAAATCAACAGTAGCAATGAACTTACGGGCAAACAGTTTTTCAGAACTACTCATCATTTCCGCATCATTCATCGTAAATATGGAAGGACTTGCCCGCCTTTTGACCAGTCAACGTAGAGCAGGTGGTCATTGATCATATCGTCTTTGAATGGAGAATTATAAAGTATTGGCTGGGAAATAATTTCATCAGGGGTCTGGCTGAGCTTAAAGAAGCGGGCACCCCATTGATGCTCACCAACATACTTTAAAATATATTCTGCTGCTGCCTTGGATATGGTAAACGACCGCCACTTTCCCATGGCTGTAATACCTAACGGCAAAAGGGCGTTAATAATCTGCTCTGCCCTGTTGATGCCTCAAAATAATACCAACGGCAACAAGAAATTAGCCCCGGAAAACGAAATAAAAAAAAACTAAACATTAACCAGACTAGTACATAAAATTCGGCACCTAAAATACACCGGGAATATATTATCGTTAACAAATGTACTATTCCGATCCGCTGCCTACTTTTGCGCTCCACTTTTATCTATTATGACTGTACAGAGGAATGCCGCGATGAAATTTATATTTATAACCATTCTTATCGATGTGATAGGTTTAGGCATCATTATCCCGGTACTCCCAAAGCTGATTACCGAGCTCACCGGGGGCACTATTACTGATGCGGCAAGCTACGGCAGCTGGTTGCTTTTCGCCTATGCTGTTATGCAGTTTTTGTTTTCACCGGTAATGGGTGCGCTCAGCGACCAGTACGGCCGGCGACCCGTATTGCTGTTTGCATTGCTGGGGCTTGGAATTGACTATATTTTTCAGGCCTTTTCGCCCACGCTCACACTCCTGTTCATTGGCCGCATTATAGCCGGTGTAACCGGTGCCAGTTTCACAACCGCAACCGCCTATATTGCAGACATCAGCACCCCGGAAAAGAGGGCGCAAAACTTCGGCATGGTAGGCGCCGCCTTTGGCATCGGGTTTATTATTGGCCCCAGTATTGGCGGGCTGTGCAGCTATTTGGGCAGCCACATGGGCTACACAGGCAGCTTTAACTGGTCGGTAAGACTTCCGTTTTTGGTCGCCGCTGCTTTTAGTATACTCAATATGACATATGGCTACTTTGTGTTACCTGAGTCGCTACCGAAAGAAAACAGGCGTGCAGTAGACTGGAAAAGAGCCAACCCCATTGGCTCATTGATGAATCTGCGCAAATACCCTATTGTATCTGGCCTTGTAGTTTCATTTTTCCTTCTTTACCTGGCTTCACACGCCGTGCAAAGTAACTGGGCCTATTATACCATATATAAGTTTAACTGGGATACCTTAATGATAGGGCTTTCCCTCTCGGTTGTCGGGTTACTGGTAGGTTTGGTGCAGGGCGTGCTGATCCGCTTTACCATTCCTGTGTTAGGAGAAAAAAACTCCGTGTATCTGGGTTTCCTGCTTTATGCCATCGGTATGGTGCTTTTCGCTTTCGCCAATCAAGGCTGGATGATGTTCGCTATCCTCGTGCCTTACTGCCTCGGTGGCATAGGCGGTCCGTCAATACAGAGTATAATCTCTAACCAGGTGCCGGATAATGAACAGGGAGAATTGCAAGGCGCACTCACCAGTCTTATGAGCATTACTTCCTTTATTGGTCCGTTGGTTATGAATAACCTTTTCTCTTATTTTACTGGAAAGAGTGCACCCTTTTTGTTCCCCGGCATGCCATTCATATTAGGTGCAGTATTAATATTATTAGCCATTGTTTTTGCAGTTCCATCGCTGAAGCACTATCACAATTCTAAAAAATAAAATTTTAGAGCATTCAATATAAACATATTTAAATTAAATATGACGAGAGTAGAACAGAATTGTCATGCAACAATTTAGAACATGTGAAATGGAATGATTTTTATGATGCCATAAGTAGCTAAAATCACTCTTATGACAAAAAAAATTGTCCTTTATCTTCTAGCGTTGTCAGCCATTGCCATATACAGTTGCAAAACAAACTATCCTAAGGCAGATCTGCGCTATACCCTTATTGAGTCGCCAGCAGCCCGTGAACGGGGTGAAAACCTGACTTGGAACGTATGTGGACAATGCCATTATAACAGGGAAACAGGAAAATTTACAGGCACCCAAATGAAAGACCTGCCGAAATTCATGGGTAAAGTATACGCGGCAAACATAACACAGTCAACCACTTATGGCGAACTACACCAATATACCAACGCCGAGCTGGCCTATCTGATTAAAACCGGCATTACTCATGACGGCAAATATATCCCGTATATGATAAGGCCAACTATGGCCGATGACGATGTGAATGACATAATCTCCTACCTGAGGTCTGAAGCGCCTGAAGTAAAGCCAGGCGACATAAACCCCGGAAACACTAAAATAAAAGCATTCGGAAAGCTGGCCACCCAACTGAGCGGAAAACCCCAACCCTACCTTACCGGCATTAAAAGGCCGGCTAAAGACGATGCTGTAGCCAGCGGGAGATACCTCGTTGACATTATCGGTTGTTTCCATTGTCACTCCAAAAGCATCATCAGCCTGAACTATCTTCATGCTGAAGAATCAAAAGGCTACATGGCAGGCGGCCTGAAATTCAAAGATGAAAATGGCCGCAAGGTATGGGCTTCAAACCTTAGCCCAGATAAAGAAACCGGTATCGGCATGTACACAAATGCAGAATTTTTCATGGCTGTAACGCACGGCAAAGCCCTGGGTGGCAGGGAACTCCGCTACCCTATGAAACGGTTTAAACACCTCACCCAGAAACAATCTGACGACATTTTCGCTTATTTGAAAACCCTACCTGCTGCACACCATGTGGTAAAAGGCAGATAATGGCAACTCAAACTACCTAAGCACGGTATCTGTCACTGCCTGATTTCCACCACTGACTGCAAGGTTGCATTGATTCAGGTATTTTCTGGCATACTGGTTTTTAGTATGGAAAAGAAGGGCCCGTTCAAAAGCGGCCGCTGCTTCGGTATAATGCTTGTTTAGCATATGGGCGTAACCGAGATTGTACCATATATCACCGTCAGTAAGGTTCACATGTACCGCTTTCTGAAAAGATAGTATTGCGGCAGCATGTTCATTGGCCTTCCCATGCTTTATGCCTTCCATATAATAATAGTTTGACGCAATAGAGAGCACGTAAGGCAGCAATGGGTGGCTTGGATTGTACTTTTTGGTTGAGTCCCAGCATTCTACTGCACGGTCAGTAAAACCAGTTTTATAATAAGCTACACCCATGTTCTGGTAGCCATTGGCAAACTTAGGATTGATAGCTATTGCCCGTTGCAGAAAGCCTATAGCGTCTTTAAAATATTTATCTTTCTTCTGGGGGTCCTTTTCTTCCTCAGCGTATTCAAGACTCGCGGAGCCTGCATTACTTAAAATAAGCACGCTTTTGGGCGAAATGGTGACATCATGTAGAAACAGCACCCTGTCATTTTTCCAGTCCGCATTCCGGCTAATGGTTTTAAAACCCGAGCAAACAATGATACCACCTGCCAGTAAAGCAAGCAATGCCATTCCAATTTTTGCAGGTTTTATAGCGCTGAACAACTGGTACAGCAAGTACGCTAAAGCTATTACAAAGCCCACCGAAGAATGATAGACAAGCCGCTCGCCCATAGGTGCACCAATATCGACCAAAATATTACCTACAAGCGCCAAGTTAAATAGGTAAAAAGCGATAGCGAATGCCATAACATGGCGGCGTTTAATGAAATAAACCAAAGCACCCACAAGCCCGCTGTAGAATAAAAGTGATATCCAAAAAACAGGACTACTGAAATCGCTATAGGGAATTTGGTTAAAGGAATAGTCAGACGACAAGGGATGGGGGAAGACGAGCAGTCTGAAATAATCAAACAACACAGATATTATAGAAGCTATCTTCTCCGACGCCGAAGCATATAAATAAGGAATATTCATAATATCATCAGGCGCATCCGAAGTGCCATGCCCTACTGAAGAAATACGCATAAGCCCGTAAAGCACCAGTGGAATAAGGTATGGGAGCACAAAAGAAAGGCTTTTGTGTATCGTCTCCTTGCGAAAAACATATACTGAAAACGGCAGAAGCAACACCATTGCCAGGCCGTACTCTTTGGAGAGTAGTGCGGCAAAATAGCAGACCAGCGACTTTGTTAAATCTGGTCGCTTACGCCCGTCATAGTACCGGAAAGCGTAAATAAACGTGAGACATATAAACAGCAAAGACATAATCTCATCCCTGCTCTTTACATTGGCTACCACTTCGGTATGTATGGGATGAATAACGAATAACACAGCGGCGAGAAACGGAATAATATAGTTACCCGGGAATATGATGGTCCTTAAAAAGTAAAGCAGGACAATGACCGAAAATATATACAGTAAAACATTTACAACATGTCTTACATGCATGTCCCTCACTATTTTTGCGGCCGCTTCAGGTGTAACAAAGTTGCTTTTGGGCTCTTTGGGATTGGTGGCTGCTTCTACCGGTGCGGGAAGCCCTAAAAACTGTTGCTCTATGGCGAACGTAACTATAGACAATGGTCTGTAACGGCCGCCCGCCAATGCATTGCCCGAGTTTTGCTGGTTGAGGTAGCTGGCAAAGGCATCAGAAGTAAGTATTTTGGGGATGCCGGCAAAGCCTTGATTTACAAACTCATTAGTAACTATAATGGGCCTGTCATCTAGCGCGAATTCATTACTGAACGTATTAAAATAGAATACAAACCCAAGCAGCGCTACAATAGCTGCCTGCACCTTAAAACTAAAAATAGATAAACCGGAAGCACCGTGCACGTTGCCGCTAGGTGCCTGCGGAGGTGCAATATTATTTTGATGAACAGGTGCCGGGCCCTGCGAAAGTTTTTTTGCCATTTACGAAATCCGTATGCCTAAAAGTAATCAATTTTGTAAAATTTGAAACAGGGATTTAAAAATGAGCCGTACGATCGGGATATTCAGAGCGGGTGGTGTAATGGTGAAAGTGAAGACGGGCGCGAATAAACGCCATAACTTAAAAAAACCCTTTCACCTGCGTACCTTTGCCACATTAACAGCTAATAGATAAACGCACATGACCGTTACCATTATATTAATCATATTTACAGGCATTATTACCTATCTCGCATTTACAAATACGACCCTGCTGAATAAACTGATTATGTATCCCTATGGCATGACCACTCCAGGGGAATATTACAGGCTACTCACATCAGGTTTCATACATGCCGACTGGAATCACCTTATATTCAATATGTTTACATTATACTTTTTTGGTGTAAACTGTGAAATGATATTGCAGGAGATACAACCCGGTGCCGGCGGCCTGGGCTTATTTGCGCTGTTATATATTTCGGCCATCATAATATCCTCACTACCTGCACTGTTCAAACACAAAAACGACAGCTATTACCGTTCGCTGGGTGCTTCGGGCGGTGTTTCAGCTATTCTTTTTTTTAGTATCTATTACATGCCCTGGTCAAAAATAATGATATTCTTCATCCCGATAGGCATACCGGCTATCGTATACGCAATCCTGTATTCGCTCTACTCATACTACATGTCAAAAAAAGGAATGGATAATATAGGGCATGATGCCCACCTCGGCGGTGGCATCTACGGTTTTCTTTTTGCTTTCCTAGTTGACCCCACACACGGCCAGATGCTGCTAGAGCAACTGAGGCATCCGCAATTTTAACTGTCGGTAGAAAGGCTAAGTTCGCAGCCCAGATTAAAAATCAGTATTACTACCCTATTTTTTTCATCTTAACTACTATCACCTGGCGGGTATTAGGACGAACTTTAAATCGCTCATCGAGCCTCATACCTGCAAGCCAGGCGATGCGTTTTGCGCTTTCTAATACCCACACGTGTTCTTTTTCATGTATAGGTATTTTGTCATTGATCAATACCCTGCTCACTTTTTTCTTTTTCATATTCATACCCAACGGATAAAAATAATCGCCGATCTTCCACTTTCGGAGAATTAGAGGAAACTCTGCTTTTTCAAAGTCAATGTAGGCGGTATCAGGCGGGCAAACAAGATCTTCAGGGGTCTCTTTCAATACAAAAGAAAAATGATACCGCTCAGTTTCAACAACGCATGGCAGCGCTTCAATGAGTATAATATCAGCTGTAGCGGCGGGTAACGTAGTAATAATTAAAAAATCACGGTTCTTTATAATGCGGTGTGAGGAGGAAGTGATATAGTGACCCGTATCTGCGTTCATCAGACTAATCACCTGCCCCACCTGCGCTGTAGCAAACCCAAATGGCCCGATGAGCTCATAAACAATAGTAGCCAGCGGCTGGCATTGCATCAGTTTAAAAACCGGTATATAGAAATCTTTCCCGCGTTGTTCCAGCAGCCTTTTGCGTTCATGGTTTACTGCTTTCTTATACAGCACCTCTGCTTCTGCAAAGCGCCCAATACTTTCACTGATAGCAGTTAAGGCATTAGGAAAAGCTGCTAATATGGCTGGTACTACATTGTGCCTCAGGTTATTACGTAAATAATCATCAGAAGCGTTAGACGAGTCTTCGCGGTGTGTAATGTTATTTTCTGCCGCATAGGCCAATATTTCTTCTTTTTTGGCAAAAAGCAACGGCCTGATGATGTTGTTACTTACCGGCAAAATGCCGTGCATACCAGCGATACCTGTTCCCTTAAAGAGGTTAATGAGCATTGTTTCCACATTATCATTAGCATGGTGTGCGGTAACTATAGCGGCAAAGCCATGTTCTTTTCTCAGTACCTCAAACCACTCGTAGCGGAGTATCCTGGCCGTTTCCTGTGTGCCTTTTTTCCATTCTTCACTACGCGATTTTGTTTCAAAACGTGTTACATGCCGCTCTACATTATTGGCAGTACACCAATCAATTACAAAGGCCTCGTCAAGCAAAGAATCATTACCCCTGAGCTGGAAATTGCAATGAGCCACGCTGAAGGGGATGCCCGCCTTCAAAAACAGCTCCGCCAAAACCATGGAGTCTATGCCTCCGCTAACTGTAAGCAAAACCCGCTGCCCCGGGATGACAAATTTTTGTTCAGCCCAATGCTGTTGAAACTGTTTTAATAAAGACATAATAAAGAAAAAAATCAAAAACTACCATGCAACAAAATTGATCAGAGCAATATAAGCATCTAATATACAAGGTCTTCATGCGCTCCCTGTAGTTCATTATAAGAGTGCATGTCTCCCGCTGCCCTAGCTATTACCATACCCCTGGCATAGGTGGCAACTGCACTGTCAGGGTCGTTAATGCGCTCGTAGAGTTTGCCAAGGTGGTAGTAAGTAGCTACATAGTTGGGGTCAAAATCAAGATTTTTTTCGAAACAGATGAGCGCATTGTCATCATCATCAATTTTTACATATTCCAGGGCCAGCGCGTGATTTAAAAAACAATCATTGGGAGAGTCATTTAAAAATGCCGCTAATTTTTCGATTCGTCCGCTCATCAAATATTTAAAATAGTAAATGTTAATCAATTATGCAACCGGCAGCACCGGTATCTAACGCAATATACATTGATTATTATAAAAGAGCAGGCGTTAATAACGACCTGCTCTTTTTATTTTTTTATGTTACCCTTATTTCGCAATAATAATACGGCTTTGCATTTTTTCTGCCGGTGCGGTCGCATCATTAAACTGTACTGTATACACTCCGTTTGCTAATGCTGCGGTGTTAACCGCGGTATTCACTTCTGTGCAGGCATTTTCAATTACCAACCTGCCCAAAGCATCATATATTTTAATAACGCCATTAATGGTAGCCAAACCTTCCAGGTAAACATTGATTGAGTTCTGCGCCGGGTTAGGATATACACCCATACCTACTGAAGTCTGGGTGAGCTCATTAACTCCCAAAGGCCAACTGGTATAAAAATAAGCAGTATAACTACAACCAAAATCATGGCCGAAAGTGCCGCCATAAGTATAGCCTTTAAGGTTAATATTAATACCGGTTGTCTTTCTTACAAAGAAAGAACCAGATGTAACGCTGGCATCATTAGCCCACCAATGAAGGCCATTACAACTGCTGTCAGCCAATACTAATTTATAACAACCCGGGGCCAGATTAATGGTATCATTATACAAAGTAGAAAGATTCACATTTTTCCTGCTGATTATTTCCACATTGTTCATATCGTAAAGTGTCCAGCTGGATTCTGATATCGACGAGCCAACGGAAACTGGTTCGTTATTAGATTTAAAAGAAATAGTGAACTTAGGCGGGAAGAAAGGGGCGGGTAAAAACTGGCTTTGCCTTTTATCATTAGTGCTGTCAGCGTCTGCGGCACCGTTAACCGTAAGTATTTTTGCTGTAAATGTTTTTAAAGCAGTAGTACCGGCTATTGTGTGCAGGTCGTCCAGCTCGGGCAGCGTAATGTCTGTTTCAGCTAATGCCGCAAGCGAACCGGTCCAGGTATAAGTGGCAACGGGGTAACCCTGAATGCCATATTCAATATCAATTGAGGTAAGTGTAGTGGCCCCTGTATTGCGAACATGGATGACAGGGTTCGCGCAAACAGGGTTTTCACGGTAGTAATTCTCATCATTCGTAGGGGCTATAATATCCTCCAGAGTTGCGTCGACCGTTTTATTCATGCCACCGTAATATATAAGGGTGCCTTCGGTAGTGTAGCTTGCGCTGCCTGAACCGGCATAGGCATCAAACTCTATTGAAGTATTGAATGCAGTACCACCTGTAACACCTGTAAGGATATTGTGATGAGAATAAACGATGGCACCAGGGCACCAGTTGCCGCGGTCATATATCCATGTGCCGGACTGCGGGCCCAGCTCATTGCTGCCGCAGTCATCTCTCCATATAGTACGGGTAGCCACCGGAGCACCGTTAACTTTCACCTTGTAGTCATGGCTGCAAAACTCGCTGCAATAGTTATTGTCAGCGCCATGGCCGGTTACGGTGAATTTCATATCAGCGGTCTGTGTACCGGCCGGCGCTGTTTCTGAAATGGCCGGGAAATGCACGTTAATGTTATTGGAATCGAGGCGGGTGGTATCTCCATAAGCAAAACTGCCACCCCACATACGCTTGATATCAAGCACATTGCGGTCAGGGATCCCTTCAACAAATGCGAAACGGATATTGCCGGTAAAACCGCCTGAATAGCCTGAATAGAAAATGCGGATAAGACAGGTATCCTGTAGCTTGGCTACATAATCGGTTACATCGTATACATAGCGCTGGGTCCAGGTCCAGGGGGTGCGGGGCGCACCGGCACTGGCATATGGCGTTATCAGCCTGCCAAGCTCAAAGGTAGCTCCATCCGGTTTCACCAGGTAGTTCTGCACCGTATAGTCCCAGTCTCCACAATAGCCTGTGCCGCCACACATATATTTACCCAAAGTGAATACCATGTAAATACGGCGGTAGCTGATGCCGGCAGGGTGTGGTATTACTATGGTACTGTCATAGCTGCCATAACCCGAGAGCTGTACGTTGTTTGCGCCCACCCAGGTGGTATCGCCGGGGGCCGCCTCGGCCAGCTGGCTCAGGCCAAGTGTCGCGATAAGGATAAATAAGATTTTCTTCATCTGAAAAAATTTAGACAAATTTAATGAAAGTTTGAATGTAATCAATCACCGGGTTACCTAAACGGTCAATAAATTCGGCAGTTACATGTAAAAATAAAAACAGCTATACTTCGCCACAACTACCTGAATTACTCCACATTTGGCGAAGTATAGAATACTATACCCAGCCAAAACCGCGTGTTTGCACCCACATTTGGCTGAGTATAATTTTTATAACCAGCCAAGTCTTTATACAAGCACAAAAACACCCTATTTTCGAGTTGCGCCAAATGAGAGCCTCTCTTGCAAAAAAGACCTCCCGACGCCTGCTCTCAGGTGCAAAAGCACTTTACCCAAAACCCATCCACAGCACAGCACTCCGGTGGTGCACAACTCCCCCACCCTAACCCAACTCTTTCATAACGGTCATTAGAGAGTCATTTCACAACAAATCAATGGCAATAGAAACTAATAATAGTTCTATTGCCATTGCAAATTTTTACAGAAGTTATCTATTTCTGTTGTTGCGATAGATTTTCCAGACCAAAAACGAGAACAATAATAGATTTGGCGATAATCGAATAAAAGAGGATTTTATTATATAAATGTCGCTTAATCGATTGCCGTCAATACCAGGAAAGTTTATTCTAATGATTGACCAGGTGACAGATGATGCTACATAGAAAATCAATAAAATAAATGCTAACGCAACCCACTTATGTCTGTCTTTTATATTCAACCTCATAATTATACATTTACATTCCTGCAGCGGTAAGTAATGACGAAGTTCCAGCACCGAAACCATTTTGCCATACAGGTGACAGGAATCCTTAGTTGACTTTAAAAAAACACAAAAAATTAAATTAAAATACGTCTCCCTTTTTATATCGATTTTATATTATCTGGATGTCATTTGCAATAATAAAAATCTTTTTTTAAAAATCTATGTTCTGGCCATTTTTTTTCTAAACGTAATGTTCTTCTCCCTCGTTTGTTGTAACAACCGTAAGAATGATACGTACACCCGCTTCAAACAAAAAAAAACCGCGAAACCGCCCAAAAACCACCTGCTGAAAAACCTATTTTCACTCACAACCATTTTCCAAAACCACACCTTCACAAACAATTAAAAATCAATTACCTACCTGAAAATATATATGTGTTAGCTACCACGCTGGCGGCATTAGCGACCACAATACGGGTCATCGTGCCTCATTGGTTTGTCCCGCCATATTTTATACCGCGCCTTTGTATCACAAAACACCAAAACAACCCTGAACCATGGAAAAATTTCAAGAAAAACAGCAATCCGTTTTGCCTCATCTCCTCCTCGTTTGTAACAGCCCTTGCCTGTTTACTGCGGGCCAGATGCGCGGCGTACATACTGCCCCAGCTGCAAAAAACAGCCACTTGCAAAACCACCCTATTATCGCAAGTGTATTCATTCATCTGCATTCCTGCGGCATTTGAACAGGCAGCTATAAAAGCAATATTCAATGCTGCAAAATATTTATACAGTAATACACACATGTTACTCAGCTTTTGCCATGCGCCCTGTACCCCAAACGGTAATGTCTTATATTTGCGTCCTATTCTATGAAAAGCTTCTCATCCATACAGCAATTGTTAGCTACCCTCAGCAGGGAGCAGAAGTTGCTGAGTGAAATGTTTGAAAAAAGGAAAGTACTTTCCTTTAACTATGACTATGCGCTTGAAGTGGTAGAGTTTGATGCCGATAAGATCGCGGCACTTGTAGACTACAGCGTTATCAGGCAGAATGGCAACAACCTAGAGCTTGACGATGTGTTCCTTCAGTTTTTTGAGCAGGTGATGGAGGTGAATGAGGAGATAAATGTTTCTTACATCAATGAACATATCCTCAGTATAAAGCAGAACATAATCTACTACCTGCAGGAGAATGTAGAAACCCGTAAATACGCCTACCTGCGGCAGGTGAAGCACGCACTGCGCAAAATAGGCGTGATAGCCATGCGCAATGTAGTAGACCTGAACCGTAACATAGACAATACTTTTAAGAACGAGCCCAACTACAAAATAAAGAAAACAAAACTGGAGCACCTTGATGTAAAACGCCATGATATTTATATGCTCATTGAGCGGACTGATATACTGGTTTCAGGTGAGGAGGAACAGACTTTTTACAAAGTGGCGGCAGATGAAGAGCTGAACCGGATCATAGTGCTGCTGAAGTTACAGCTCAATGAATGCCGCCACAACCTGATAGATATACAAAAACAGATAATAGAGTACCTGAACCGCATAAAACACCAAAGCGGCGTAATAGAGAAATTAAGACAGATAAAATACCTGAAAGACCAGTTTGAGCTGGGCAGCAAAACCAACATAAGGGAACTGTTGCTGCACAATACCGCACTTGTATTTGAGCCCAACCCGGTGTACCCGCTGAATATTTCCCTTGACCAGCTGCAGGCTGATAATGATGCGCTTGATGTAATACGCAAGGTTGCCAAACGGTTCCGCACCAGCGTGAAAGCGACCCAGCCGCTGGCAGCCAATATATCTGATGAATACCTGGAAACACTGGTACAGGAAGAAATACAGATAAACCTTGACGAGGTAAAAAGCAGCTTCCTGGCGGGTGGCAATAACCTGTTCGACTTTATATGCGGCTACGATTTTGGCAGGGAAGTGAGCTTTGATGAGTGCGTGACTATCTACTGCCAGATGATAAGCCAGTTTGATACTCTTTTTAAAATTACTGACGCTTACAACACCCGGCAGGATGTGGAGTTCGCTATGGTTTACCCTAAATAATTATACATGCCAGTACCAACGCATACTTCCGATATATTCGAGATACTCAGCAAGGGTCAGTTCATTTGCTCCAATAGCGGAAAAGACAGTACACGGAAACTGTACAACATTATAGATGATAACTTTGAAGAGCTGTTTGACTACTTCACCTCCATAAACCTGGTGCTGGAGCGCGGTGATGAATACTTCATGTTCACCCGTTTTGAAAACAAGACCGACCTGGAGCGTAAGCTGGAAGCGGCCTTCCGGTGGATTGACATACTTGATTTTTTCAAAACCGTTGACCATTCTTTTGGTGCCGGCTACCGGTTTACACCGGCCGATATCCTGGTAAGGCTATCAGTTGACGTTGACCTCAAAAACAAGCTGGAGGGCCTTAAAAAGTACGCCGCCGGCAAAGAAAAGCACGCTGAGATATTAGATAAGATTTTAGACCTGATGAGGAAAGACAACTTCATAGAGCTGGAAAACGAAATAAGTAACAGCTACAAAACCCTGGCTTCATTCCACTACCTGGAGCGCCTTGTATTATCCATCAACATCCCTGAATCAGTACAAAATGAGATACCTGAATAAAGTTTTTTTTATCAACAGCGCCAATGTAAAATACGCTGAAATAGCTATTGACGGCAATGTGCATTTTATAGGCACGCAGGGCGTAGGTAAAAGTACCCTGCTGCGGGCCATTCTTTTCTTCTACAACGCTGATAAGCTAAAACTGGGTATTGAAAAAGGAAAAAAATCATTTGATGATTATTACTTCCCTTATGGCAACTCCTACCTTGTATATGAGGTAGTACGGGAAACGGGTACCTTCTGCATTATGGCGTTTAAGAGCCAGGGCAGGGTGTGTTTCAGGTTCATCAACAGCGCATTCAGCCAGCAAAACTTTATAACTGATGACGGCAAGGTGAAGACCTGGGAAGGTATAAGGGACAGTTTCGCAAAAAAAATAAACTACTCTAAAAAAATTGACCGCTACGAAGAGTACCGCGATATACTGTATGGCAACAACCTAGGCCTTGAAAAAGAATTCAGGAAGTACACGTTGATAGAAAGCCGGCAGTATCAGAATATACCCCGCACGATACAGAATGTATTTTTAAACTCAAAACTGGATGCGGAGTTCATCAAGCAGACCATAATTATGTCGCTTAATGAAGACGATGTAAAAATAGAACTGGACAAATACGCCCTGCACCTGCGCGACTTTGATACTCAACTGGCTGACATTAACAAGTGGACGGAAGTAAACAAATCAGGCGAGATACCGGTACGCAAAATGGCGGAGAACATTGCCCGCATACATGCCGCCATACAGTCCCTGAACCGGGAAAAGCAGGAGGCCGCGGTGCAGTTGTTTCACGGGCATGATACAGCAATGCAACAGCTGCCGTTACTTGAAAAACAGCGCGAACAGGAAGACAGACTCAGGCAGGCAGCACAGGAAAAAGCCGATGACCTGAAGGGTAAATTTCAGGCTCGCAGAGATGACGTGCAGAAGCAGATAAACATACTGGACAACGACCTGAAAAAAGCCCGAAACAAAGCTGACGACTATGAAAAAATAGACATTCAGTCTATAATACAGCGTGTGGAAAAGAAAGAAGACAATGAAGCGGAAAGGGAGTGCCTGCTCAGTGAGCGGGAATTGCTGAACGCTAAGTTTACCGAAATAAACAACCGCTTTGCCGCACTGGTGCAGCAGCAGCAACACGCTTTTTTCGGGTTTGATAATGCACTACAGGCGCGTAAAAACAAATTGCGAGAAGACTTCCTGGTTTTTAAAGGCGACCTCGCGGAGCAATACAAACTGGCCTTTGCAGACATCAGAAATCAGCATCAGGCCGCTGTTGATGTGGCCCGCAACATAATAGCGCGCAAAAAAGACGGCATACATGACCTGAAACTAAAAAAACAAAAAGCACAGCTTGAGCGCTACTATGAGCAGGACATAGAGGCGGTAAAAACACTGATAAACGACCTGAAAGAAAAAATAAGGTCGGCAGATATTGAAGTAGCGGACTATAAAAAGCAGGTGGAAACCCAACAGAAACAGTGGGAGCTGGACCTGGAAAAAAGTACCGCCGTCTATGAGCGCAAAATTGAAAAACTAAGGGAAGAAAGAAAACTGCACCTCGATGGCATGGCCGCCATTGACGGCAAACTGGAAAAAGATAAAGACAGCCTCTATGGCTGGCTGGGCAACAATGTGCCGGGCTGGGAAAACAATATTGGCAAGGTAATAGACGAGGACAATGTACTGTTTCAGGCGGGGCTGGCACCACAGTTTACTGAAGGAGCAAATGATAGCCTTTTTGGTCTTAAACTTGACCTGGAGGAGATCAGCAGGAAGGTAAAAACGGTAGCTGATTACCAGGAAGAAAGAGCAGCGCATGACAAAAAAGCGGAGGCCGCAAAGGTAAGCCTCAACACCCTTATAGAGCAGAAAAACGATGAAGCGGATAAGCTGAAAACCCGCTATCAAAACAAAATAAAAGACCTCAATAACAACCGTAGGCAACTGGAGTATGAGCTGCAAAAGTCTAAAGGCCAGCTGCCCGCCGGCGAGGTTCGCCTTGCTGACCTGCTGCGTAAAGGCTCGGAAGAAAAAGAGCGGCTGCTGGCGGAAATAACGGCTGAAATAAACACGGCGTCAGAAGACCTGATTAATGAAGAAAATAACCTGACAAGCGTTGAGGCCAACATTCAGAAGCAACTTGAAAACAAGGAAAAGGAACAGAATAAAAAAGTAAAAACAGAAGACCAGCGCGTAAAGGAACTGACCCGGAGCCTGGAGCTGGAACTGCACGACAAGAAACTGGAAACGGACAGCAGGATAGCAGAAATAAAAGAACAACAAACGCAAAACCTGCAACAGGAAGGGGCTGACGTTACCCGCCTGGCCGGGGTAGAAAGGGAACTTGCCGCCATAAAAAAAGAACTGGATTTTATTGATGATAACCGCGATAAGGTAGCCGAGTACCGCAAGGACAAGCGCGAGCTTTTTGACCTGGTAGACGGCTTTAAAACAGATAAGCGACTGAAAGAAACACAGTTGCAGACAGAGCAGGAAAAATACAGCCTGCAAAAGGAGAAGCTGCAACAGGAAATTGACAAGCTGACAGCGGCCATAAATAAGGTGACCGCAAAAATAACTGCACTAAGTGAAGGCATCAGCAACTTCGAAAGCTTTAAACAAACGGATAACTACAAACAGGTTGAAGAATATGAAGGGCAACCTGTAACCGGAGGCACTCAAACAGGCAACCTAAAAGCCCTGATAGACGCGCTGAACAACCGCATATACACCATACTGGAACGCTACAATGAATTGCAGTCCGCTATCAACAAATTCCTGGGCAACTTCAGCCCACAGAATGTGTTTAGCTTTAAAACAAACCTTTCTGAGCGCGATGAATTTATAGCTTTCGCTGAAATGCTGTACGAATTTCTTGAGGAAGATAAAATAGTGCAGTATGAAAAGCGCGTGAATGAGCGCTTTTCCACCCTCATCAGGCAGATAGGTAAAGAGACCACGGAGCTTACATCAAAGGGTGGTGAAATACAGAAAGTGATAACCGAAATAAACCGTGATTTTGAAGAGCGGAACTTCGCGGGCGTTATCAAAAGCATCAGACTGCAGTTGTCTCCAAGCCAGAACAAAATTGTGGTGTTGCTACAGGCAATAAGGCAGTTTAATGACCAGTACAGCATGAGCCTCGGCGCCGTAAACCTGTTTTCAACGGGTGACAATGAAGGGCAGAATAAGAAAGCCATCGGCCTGCTCAAAGACTTTGCCAGGGAAATAAATGCGCGCAAGGAAAAAGAAATAAGCCTGCCTGATTCTTTTGAGTTGCAATTCAGGATAGTAGAGAATGAAAATGACAGCGGCTGGGTGGAAAAGCTCACCAATGTGGGCAGCGAAGGAACTGACATATTGGTGAAGGCGATGATTAATATTATGCTGCTCAATGTATTTAAAGACAGCGCCTCTAAGCGCTTTAAAGAGTTCAGGCTGCATTGCATGATGGATGAGATTGGCAAGCTGCACCCTAATAACGTTAAGGGGATACTTAAGTTCGCCAATGACAGGAATATCCTGCTCATCAACAGTTCGCCAACATCATACAACGCTACTGACTACCGCTATACCTACCTGCTTTCAAAAGACAACAAGAACGTAACCACCGTGAAGCGGCTGGTACGCAAAGGTGCTGAAGCATGAGCCTGCCCCTAGCCATAGCTGAAAAACTGCAGTTGCTCACCGGTGGTGAGCAACTGCCGGCAAGCCGGCTAAAACACCCGGTAATTGAAGAAATGCTGCGCGATGAGGTGTTGCAGTCACGGCTGGCCGGGAGAACCAAAAGCACCCTGTACTTGCCTGACACTACCGCCTTTGCCAACTGGCTGTACAACAGGTACAATATCCGCGACCTGGAGTTGTACATACGCACACTCCAGGACGAAGAGCTCACCCGTGGTCAGCTGGTACAGGCCACAGGAGACTCTAAGGCCGCGGTAATACGCACGTTCAAAGGGTTCCTGATCAACAGCTACATGCCCGTGCACTGCACACTCGGCGGCGAACCATACATAGTGCAACCAGTGCCGGGTACCTTCAGCTTTATGTATGACTATGAGCGGTTTGTACCCTCCGCTGATGTTACAATAGTGGGTATAGAAAACGCCGAAAACTTCCGCCACATAGCTGCACTGCGTTACCTTTTTGATGACATAAAACCACTGTTTGTATGCCGCTATCCGCAGGGGCAGAGCCGTGATATGATTAAGTGGCTGCTTGCCATCCCCAATCCGTACCTACACTTTGGCGACTATGATTTCGCGGGCATTAATATCTATCAGCAGGAGTTCAGGCGGCACCTGCAAGGCAGGGCTACTTTCTTCATTCCTCCCCGCATAGAAGTGCTGCTTGAAAAATATGGCAACCCTGCGCTCTATGACCGCCAGCAACTCAACGAAGCCCACCTAGAAGAAGAAGCGGTGCAATATCTTATAACCCTGCTGCACCGCCACAAAAAGGGCCTGGAGCAGGAAGTATTTTTGCGCGGGGAAACAATGTAACGCGGTATTCGGCTATATGACCCAATCATTTACATTCATGGGTCATAACAATATGGCTTTAGGGAGCATACACGGCCCCTAAGCAGCTAAAAAACTACACTGCGCAAAGTCTCAGCAATTTTCAATAATTTACGGGTTCAAATTTCATATTCCAATGAACAGGTCTATAAAGAAGGTTGCGGTACTGGGTAGCGGGGTTATGGGCTCGCGTATAGCGTGCCATTTCGCGGGTATTGGGGTGCAGGTGTTATTACTTGATATCGTTCCCCGTGACGTAAGCGAAGCCGAACAGGCTAAAGCGCTAACCCTGCAGACAAAGGCCGTCCGCAACCGTATAGTCAATGACGCTTTGGCGGCCACGGTAAAAGGAAAGCCCTCAGCATTGTACACCAAAGAAGTGCTGGCCAATATAAAAACCGGCAACCTGGATGATGATATAGCCGCCATAGCAGATTGTGACTGGATAATAGAGGTGGTAATTGAAAGGCTGGACATCAAGCAACAGATTTTCGCCAAAGTGGAACAGCACCGCAAGCCAGGTACGCTCATAACGACGAACACATCAGGTATCCCCATTCACCTGATGAGTGAAGGCAGAAGTGAGGAGTTTCAACGGCACTTTTGCGGCACACATTTCTTTAACCCGCCCCGCTACCTCCGGCTGCTGGAGATAATACCCGCCCCCAATACCATGCCGGAAATTATTACTTTTCTGATGGACTATGGCGACCGTTTCCTGGGTAAGACAACAGTGCTGTGCAAAGACACCCCGGCCTTTATAGCCAACAGGGTGGGCGTATTCGGTTTCATGGCCGTGTTCAAAGCCATGCAGCAAACAGGCCTGAATGTGGATGAAGTGGATGCGCTTACCGGGCCGGTGCTCGGCAGGCCAAAATCAGCCACCTTCCGCACCGGCGATGTGGTGGGCCTTGATACCCTGGTGCATGTAGCTAAAGCCCTCCCCATAAACGCGCCTGATGATGAAGCCAAAGACATATTCACCTTGCCTCCCTTCCTGGAGAAAATGGTGGAAAACAAATGGTTTGGCGACAAAACCGGGCAGGGATTTTATAAAAAAATGAAAGCCGCCGCTGCCCCCGTGGTACCTGTGCCTGCCAAAGAGGACAACAAAGCGTCCTTCACCACCTCGCCCGAAGCGAGAGGCGATGAAAAGAAAACCGCACCTATAGGCGGCAGCGGCAAACCTGAGATACTTACCCTGAACCTGGAAACCATGGAATATGGCCCCAGGCAAAAGGCAAAATTCGCCACTATAGAAGCAGCAAAACAGGTCGATGACTTGGCGCAGCGCCTGAAAGTACTATACCGTGGTGAAGATAGGGCGGGCGAGTTTTACCGCATTTTCCATCACCTGCTGTTCAGCTACATCTCTCACCGCCTGCCTGAAATAGCAGACGAGTTATACAAGATAGATGACGCGCTTAAAGCAGGCTTTGGGTGGGAAATTGGCGCCTTTGAAAGCTGGGATGTACTCGGCGTTGCCAAAACACTGGAAACGATGAAGGCAGGCGGCTACGCGGTGGCCCCATGGGTTACCGAAATGCTGGCAGCGGGCATCAATACATTTTATAAAACGGACAACGGACAACGCAGGTACTATGACGTGCGCACCAAAGCCTACCAGCCCATACCCGGCACGGGTTCATTCATCATACTGGAACACCTGACCGAAAAAGTGGTTTGGAAAAACAGTGCGTGCAAACTATATGATATAGGCGATGATGTGGTAGCACTGCGCTGGGATACAAAAATGAACAGCATAGGCGGTGAAGTGCTGGAAGGGGTGCAACGCAGCATTGCGATAGCGGAAGAAAAATACAAAGGCCTGGTAATAGCTAACAGCGGCGCTAACTTCAGCGCGGGTGCCAATGTAGGGCTTATTTTCATGTTTGCCGCAGAGCAGGAGTATGACGAGCTTGACTTCGCCATCAGGCAGTTTCAGGCCACTACTATGCGCATGAGGTACAGCAGCATACCCGTAATAGTAGCGCCGCACGGCCTCACCCTTGGCGGCGGTTGCGAAATGTGCCTGC
>JACMPD010000304.1 GCA_014377675.1 Taibaiella sp. | reverse complement strand
TTACTATGGTTGTGCGCTCGTTTTCGGTTGATGATTTGGGGTGCCACGCTACCAGGTATTTGCCGGGGTGATATTTAAAGTATTTGATAATGCCGCTTACCGGGTTACGGTTTACGTGTACGTTTATGGGTGACATAAATATGGAAACCTGCAGGCGTTTTTCCTGAAAATATTCAGGTTCATACGCTTCCTCTATAACTACTACCTTGCCATCAGCGGGGCATATTATTTTACTTTCGCCATGTGTCATATTCCTGAATGGCAGCCTGAAAAACGCCACTACCCAAAACCACAGCACGAAACAGGCAAATGAAATAAGCGCCGTGAGCCAGCCTATCTGCAGCAGGTTAATCAGGAAATAAATACCTATCCATAAAATTGTGGCAATAGCAATATACTTATATCCTTCGCGGTGTAATGTCATCGTTGATTTTTATTGGACAAATGTAATGCAAAATTCAGAATGCCGGGTGTAATACAGTTGAAGTAAGGCAAGTGAATTAACTAAAAATCCCCTGCACACAGCAAGGGGATTTTACTTTTCTAAAAAATGGCATTAAAGTATAGTCCAGGTTTTATCCCCTGCCAGTATTTTGTCCAATGACGGCCGGCCTCTTTTCGCTGTTATCGCTTCTATTTGCTCGGTCATTGACTCATCATAAGTCGGCCTGTCTTCGGTGTAGATAACGCCGAAAGGACGGGGGAAACTCACGCCATTAAATGAAGAATCGAAGAAACGGGCAACGATATTGGCTTTCGTCTTGTCCTTTTCATCATGTATCCACAGGTCGCTGTGCGATAAGCCCGACTCTTGTATATTCACAATCACGGGTGTTAAGCCGTCAAATTTTATTCCTTTTTCGCCGCCGTTGCCAAATATAAGTGGCTGGCCATGCTCCAGGAAGAGTGCCTGCTCTGCCTTTGTATCTTTTTCTGAAAAAGCGAAAAAAGCCGCATCATTAAATACAGGGCAATTTTGATATATCTCCACGAATGATGTGCCTTTGTGCGCATTGGCGCGCCTGAGCACCATTTGCATGTGCTTCGGGTCGCGGTCTAAAGAGCGGGCCACAAATGTGCTTTTGGCACCCAGCGCCAGCTCACTCGGGTTGAATGGTTCTTCAATGCTGCCGTATGGGGTCGATTTAGCCACTTTACCCTTTTCTGATGTGGGTGAATACTGCCCCTTTGTAAGACCGTAAATCTGGTTGTTAAATACCAGGTAGTTGACATCAAAGTTTTTGCGCATCAGGTGGATAAAATGGTTGCCGCCTATGGAAAGCGCATCTCCATCTCCTGAAACCAGCCACACACTCAGGTTTGGATTCATGGCTTTTACACCAGAGGCAATAGCAGCTGCACGGCCATGTATACTGTGCATACCATAGGTATCCATGTAATAGGTAAACCTTGCAGCGCAGCCAATGCCGGAAATAAATACAATATCTTCTTTCGGCACGCCGAATTCAGGGAATACGGTTTGTACCTGCTTTAGTATAGAATAATCACCACAACCGGGGCACCATTTCACTTCCTGGTTCGATGCAAAATCTTTCGCAGTAAGTTTAGGGGTAATGTCCTGCTCTGTTATATTAGTCATCAATAATTTTATTTAAGTAATTCTGTAATCTTTGTTTTCAACTCCGCAGTGGTAAAAGGTAAACCCTGCACTTTAGATAAACCTTCGGCAGGCGTAAGGTATTTAGCCCTTACCAGTTTTATTAACTGCCCGCTGTTCATCTCGGGTATCAGTACTTTTTCATACCGGCCCAATATTTCGCCCAGGTTTTTCGGGAAGGGATTCAGGTGCCTCAGGTGCACGTGTGCTACTTCATGGCCCTCAGCAATCAATTCCCGAACGGCCGTTTTTATAGCCCCACTTGTACTGCCCCAGCCTAACACCAGTACTTTGCCGGTATCTTTTCCGCTGTCCGTTTTTACTAATGGTATGTAGTCAGCTATCTTTTGAATTTTCTCCTCCCGCTGCCGGGTCATGTGCTCGTGGTTTTTAGCGTCGTAGCTTACATTACCGGTTCCGCTTTGCTTTTCAAGGCCACCAATGCGGTGCATCAGCCCCTTTGTGCCAGGTTTCACCCACGGGCGAGACAACTTTTCATCCCTCAGATAAGGCATGAAAGTACCATCAGGGCCGTTCGGCTCGGTTACGAACTTAACTTCAATTGGCGGCAGATCTTCAGCTTTCGGGAAACGCCATGGCTCAGTGCCATTAGCAATGTAGCCATCAGTAAGGCATATAACCGGGGTCATATGGTGAATGGAAATGCGGCACGCCTCCAGAATGGTATCAAAACAATCAGCCGGTGAAGAGGCGGCAAATATAGGTAACGGCCCTTCGCCATGCCGGCCATACATGGCCTGCATCAGGTCGCTTTGTTCGGTTTTGGTAGGCAGGCCGGTAGAAGGACCTCCCCTTTGTATATTTATTATTACTAAAGGTATTTCCAAAATGGTAGCCAGCCCTATAGCCTCGGTTTTAAGAGACATGCCCGGCCCTGAGGTGGTGGTAATACCCAGCCCACCGGCATAAGAAGCACCTATTGCGGCACAAACAGCAGCAATTTCGTCCTCAGCCTGAAAAGTCTTTACATTACTTGATTTGTATTTTGACAACTCATGCAACACATCAGACGCCGGCGTGATGGGGTAAGAACCCAAAAATAGCGGCAGGCCAGACAATTCGGATGCGGCAACAAGCCCTATTGCAGTCGCCTGGTTGCCGGAGATATTGCGGTACTCGCCCTTAGGCATGTTGGCGGCAGCCACCTTAAAGCGGGACGCAAATATTTCAGTGTGATCGCCGAAATTCCAGCCCGCTTTCAGCGTCTTGATATTGGCTTCAGCTATCTCTGGCTTTTTAGCGAATTTCTCATTTATGAACGTAATAGTATAATCCATCGGCTCATCAAACATCCAGAAGAGCAGCCCTAGAACGAACATATTTTTTGAACGCTCTACTTCCTTCATACCAAGCCCGGCACCTGCAAGGCACTCTTTTGTAAACTTGGTCACATCAATTTTATGTACGGTATAACCATCAAGCGAACCGTTCTCCAATGGGCTAACCCCATCTGCAAACCCTGCGAGGCCGAGGTTCTTCTTGTCGAAACCTGAAGTATTGGTAATGATGATACCACCTTTTTTGAGGCGGGGAAGATCTACTTTCAAAGCCGCGGCATTCATGGCTACAAGCACATCAAACTCATCGCCGGGAGTGAAAATCTCCTTGCTGCCGAAATGCACCTGAAAACCTGAAACACCGGCCGTAGTACCAATTGGGGCTCTGATCTCGGCCGGAAATTCAGGAAAGGTACTCAGGTCATTACCAAGGTAAGCGGCCGTGTCAGTGAACTGATTGCCCGTAAGCTGCATTCCGTCACCCGAATCCCCTGAAAAACGTATAACTATACTTTCTGCCTCTATAACAGGCGCTTTACTGCTACTCACATTACTTTCTGTTAATTCCATCGCAAATATAAATCGGTTAAATTATGGTTTGGTCACCTTTTTTATTGCCTCAACAGCAACAATATATGGGCTTCCTCCCATCCATTTAGTACATATAATTACTATTGTTATTTATGATACCGCCTGGCAAATCCGCTTTTCATCTATCGCACGACAGAAACTATTTTACCAGGCCATTCAAAGTTACATGCTAAAAAACCGCAATTCACAGCCGCAAAGATAACGCCATTTGGGCACTTTGTTGAAAAGGGCGATTACCAATATATCACATACCCCTATTTACAAGAACAATTGTGAATCTTTTATAAAATTTTGTAGTTAACAAGGGGTAAAGGCTCTGGGTTTAATTTAAGGCTATGGGGCGGCCCATACCGCTTTATATGCTTATTTTTGCAAAGAATGGACTGCCAGACTATGAGCAAGCATGAATATGGAAAATAAAACAATCATATTAAAGCAAATAAAAGACTTGGTTCACCAAACTGAACCGGACGCAACCATAATTTTATATGGCTCTTACGCGCGTGGA
>JACMPD010000303.1 GCA_014377675.1 Taibaiella sp. | reverse complement strand
TTGGCTTTTTTCTGAATCTGTTTTTCCAGTCCGCACATAATAATTGTTTTTAATAACAAATTTATATATGCGCAAATTTACTTTACTGCTTTCCGCTTTCGGGCTTGTTGCTTTAACAGCAAAATCCCAGACTGTCGCTACGTTCGAAAGTCTACCCCTTGCCGGTACTGACACGTTTTACATTAACCTCAGTGCGCCAGGGACTGACGTCGGTTTCAATAACGGTCTGGCTTATTTTCCCTGCCAGTATGACACGAGCTTTGGCTCCTACTACTGGAGCGGATTCGTCTATAGTAATATGACCGATACTGCAACCAGTGGTTACATGAACCAGTTTTCGGCAAAAACGGGTGCGGGTTATGGCGGTTCTTCTAAGTATGTCGTTTCTTATTGCGGGTACCCCCAGTTTATACCACTTACCGGCGCAGCGCGCCGTAAAACTGTTAAAGGATTCTATGTCACCAACAGCACCTATGCTTACAACAGCATGCGTGAGGGTGACGGCTATGGCAAAAAATTCGGTGGCGCCACCGGTAATGACCCTGACTGGTTCAAACTTACTGTAAGGGGAAACATGACAACAGACACTGTTCAAATTTATCTCGCTGATTTCCGCCCGGCAGGTACTGCGAATGACTCTATAATAAAGGGATGGCACTGGGTTGACCTTATGCCATTAGGTGAGGTAGATAGCCTGCAATTTACATTAAGTTCGTCCGATACCAATAGCTCCGGTATAAAGACGCCCGCCTATTTCTGCATTGATAATTTCACAACCTACGAGAGTTTGGCAGCACCTGTTACCAGCATTATATCAGCCGCAAAGGTTTACCCGGTACCTGGAGGTGACGTATTAAATATTGACTTTCCAAATGATAACGAGGGCATTATAAATGTGCTTGATGTTTCCGGGCATGTGGTAATGACACAAGAAATAACCGTGAGCCACAATGCGATAAATATTGCTCAGCTTAAAGCGGGAAATTATATATTAAATATTACACAAGGTGGACTTTCGGCAAATACCCGCTTTATCAAACGATAAAAAATGAAATTATTATACATTTTTTGTTTATTTATTTCGCTTACAATGCCAGCTTTGGGGCAGTTTCCGCCCCAGGCTGGCGTTGCCGGTAGCACAGCTTTACCTGCGGGCAGCTCATTATTTACCGCCTGGGCAAAAGATTGCTCCATCCAGCGTGGATTTTTAAATATCGATAGTCCTTCATTAGGGTACACAAGTTTCGGAGACAGTAACCTCGCAACCGGCTCTGCGGACAATTCGGTGGTAAGTCTCGGAGACAGTGGTGTGGCTACGTTAACTTTCCCGGGTTTTATTTACAATGGACCAGGACCTGATTTCGCCGTCTTTGAAAACGGCTTCGTAAATCCCGGCAATGATTCTCAGGCATTCCTTGAGCTTGCCTTCGTGGAGGTAAGCTCTGATGGTGAACATTTTTTTCGTTTTCCTAACCAGTCACTGACACAAGCTGAAACACAGATAAGAGGCGCAGGAGATTATATGTATGCTAACCTGATTAACAACCTGGCAGGCAAATATGGTAATGGATACGGGACACCATTTGACCTGGAAGAACTTTCAGGAATGGCCGGACTAAATCTAAATATGATCAGCCATGTACGGATTGTAGATGTAATTGGAACAACAGGAACCCGCGCATCGCCTGACAGCTACGGGAGGACGATAAATGACCCCTACCCTACGAGCTTCCCAACCGGCGGCTTTGACCTTGACGCAGTAGGCGTAATCAACCGTTTAGCAGACGCACACGTGCAGGAAAACGGACGGCAATTAGCATTTCATATATTTCCTAATCCTGCAACAACAGTATTGAATATTGAGGCTGCAAGCCCTATTGCCGAATACAATGTGACAATTTTTTCTAGGTCAGGTAACCTTTTACTGCAACAAGACTTGATGGGGCGTGGAGCAATAGATCTTGATGTTCTTACGCCTGGTTTGTACTTTATACATATTACAGATACTAATGGAAATAAATGTACCGAGAAACTGTTGCGCTGGTAGTTTTTGCTTTTATCTTTATTACGGGTTGCGTTAAGGATAAACCCACATTAAGGAACAACACAACACCACTGGGTGCAAAAGGCGTTTATGTACTTTGTGAAGGAGCATTGGGAAGGGGCGATGGGTCTTTATTTTTATATCAACCAGAAAATAGCAATGTGTATGGAGACATTTATGCTGCTGCAAATGGCACCTCCCCCGGAGATGTGGTGCAAAGTATAACCCGTATTGGCACTCATTTTTTCTTAGCGGTCAATAATTCGAAAAAAATACTGGTGACGGATACAGGCAATTATAAATTGGCAGGAGTAATAAATATTCCGTTTCCCAGGTATATTGTGGCCGTGTCGTCAGACAGAGCCTATGTGAGCACACTTTTCAGCAATAAGCTATATATCATAAATACAGCCGCTTATACTCTGACTGACTCTATTGAGCTACCTGCAAAAAACCCGGAAGGTATGGCGGTTCATGACGGTTATGTTTACGTTTGCTGCTGGGATACGGCTTCTACAGCAATCTATAAAATAAATATTACCGATAACAAGATTGCGCAAACAATAACCTGTGCCGGCCATGCACCACACGATATTTTATTGGATAAGGAACAAAAACTGTGGGTACTTTCAGGTAATAAAACACAAGGTAAAAGTTCGGCCTGGACAAGGATTGAGCCCTCAACCGGAGGTATTTTGAAGTCTGTCCTATTTCCGGCCGAAGCCGACCCTATAAAACCAGTTTTAAATGAAGGTGGAGATACCATCTATTATATTCAACCTGATTACCTCGGCGGCACCGCAAATAATGGAATTTACCGAATGAGCATTAATAGCAATGGTGTTCCGTCGGTTCCTTTCGTCGCGGCACGGGCCTACCAGTATTTTTGGGCGATCGGCTTGGACCCGAAAAACCATAATATATATATTGCCGACCCGCTGGGTTTCAACCAATCAGGCATAGTAAGTATCTATAATAATGAGGCAACACTGCTTTCTACTTTCAAAGTCGGGATCGGACCCGGGCAGTTTTATTTTGGCAATTAATCAATTTGTCAATACTTCTCTATATTGCTGCAGCCATGCCTTTGCAGCAGGCCCCATATTAAACAATAAGTCAAGAATACTCATATTAGGCTGAAAACCAATCCTGTCTTCAAATACCTGATAATAACGGGGAAACGCACTGTAATTTTCACTTTCCTGTGCGGGCTTCATAGATCGGAGGTCAAAAGCATCGCTTCCATAGTCACTTTTATATTCATTTATTTCAATAATGGAAGGTAATACTTTCAGCTGTCTTAATACCCAGTCGATTGTAGCCCTGTTAAAATCAATTAAATACGTGTATTCTGTTTCAAAAATAACATTCAGTGACGTTTCGTAAAATTCCCAGAATGGCGACCGCTTATATACTGAGGTTAGGGTGCGCCAATGTTGCACCTGCCAGTGCTCTTCATTATGAATGAGAATGCCAGACATAATTTGTCTTTGATTTCTCCCCTTTACAAGCGGTACAGATAACTGCACCACATTATTAGAACCCGCTATTCTATATTTGTTCCTGTAACTCATCTTCTCAAAGTTTTCTGCACGGTCTAAAAGAATAGACTCAGCCCAAATGGCAGATGCCCACCAGGTTACTGGAGGAAAAGGGAGCAATGAGGAAACAATAGTCTGCATTGGTGAATTTTAATTTTGCTTCAGCAGTATATTTTAAGTTAATAACACCTACTGCCGGCCATCCAAAAACCTGAAATTTTTCAACAGCAGGGTAATATCTGTGGCCGCGGTATAGCGCTGCGCATAAGTGAGATTGATGTTTACTTTTACGTTTCCTGGCGGGGTGTAACCCGGTAGAATATTGTATGGTGGCAGTATTCCCTGTTTCAAACTCGGCAGTTTTCCCAATTCAACATCCTTTGCGTACCCCACCCATGTTTTGCGTGCTGCCAATACAGCCAGACTGTTAGTTACTAACTTGCCGGGATTTTTGTACAGGAAAAATGTAAACGGCAGGAAAAGTAAAGAAAAGATTGAAAAACCGATATCAAGCATCCGCTTATTGCGTAGCTGCGCAAAAGCCGACAAGTTATAGCGACGATCAATGGTGTACAAGTCACCCGATGTAGCGCTTGAATTGCTCCCTACAAAGCTCTGGCTGCCATCTATATGTATCTTGTAATCATAGGCTGTTCCGCAGCATTCCATTTGATCGAACATCTCAATATATGATAGTTGATTCATGCAAAAAATTACTTCGTTGATACCAGTTGTATACAACAATTGTTTCATCTCCGGTAGCCCTGAAAGGGCGTTTATACCGTCAGTTTCCGCACTGATGCGGCCAGCAAGTTCGGGGGCATAATGTACTTTGTCTAATATACCTGCCGTTTGCCTGTACTCTTTTTCATCAGCTACTATCACCGCTTTCTTTGGCAATTTATCATAAGGCACGAATTTCAAAATCCCCATCCGGTACAATATTTCATGCAAGCCTAACAATGCCCCCGTACCTGCGAAGCCTGTAAATATGATTATGGCACGTGAATAACGGTATTCAGGAGGCAACAGGCCATAATAGGCAAGTATGGCAATAGTGCCGAGCAACATTCCCCTCATTACCTTCAGTGCCCGATAGGGAGAGTCGTAAGCGCTGTTAAAATATAAGGAAAGTAGCCACAACAGTATATAAACAGGAAATGTAGCATACATCGATTCTATTCGTATCGGCATCATCCCTTTGACGTGATCAACCCAAAATTCTTTTATTCCGAATAACGTAATGAACAATATCAATGCGTCAAAAAGAGGCATGTGCAATATTTTCAATCCCCGCTTTATGGTTCCTAGTACCGCCCTGAGCGCAATGCCTATATTAATGAACAGTACAAATAGCCTTGCATCACCGGCGGAGTAATGCTTTTTAACAAAGGTGACCAATGCCTCATTAAAAATACGCACATAAGACAGCGTCATCTTGCGAGTACTCTCGCCTTTGTAGTGAATCAGGTTAGTTTCCGGAAAATATACATTTTCATATCCTGATTTTTGTATCCGGTATGACAAATCCACGTCTTCGCAGTACATAAAATAATCTTCATCAAATGGCCCGCCGGCCTCGTTCATTGCTTTGCGCCTCACCAGCATACAACACCCAGACAGCACCTCAACCGGGGCAGTTTCAAACTCACCTATATGCACCGCATAATATTTATTGAAGTAAGGCGAGTTGCTAAACAGCTTATTGATGCCTGTAGTCTTAAAAATGGCTACCGACAACGAAGGGAACGATTTTTTAGCATCCGGCGCAAAACTGCCTTTTCCGTCAATAAGCCGGGGACCGAGCGCACCCGCACGGGGGTGGGCATCCATATAAGCCAGTGTTTTACTAAAAAAATCTTCCGGCATTACCGTATCTGGATTCAGGAACAGTATGTATTCCCCATTTGCAATGGCGACTCCTTGGTTATTCGCTTTTGAAAAACCTTTGTTATCAGCATTTTCTATCAGTATTACTTTAGGGAAATGCTCCCGGATAAAAGCGCAGCTGCCATCTGTTGAATTGTTGTCCGTAACAATTACTTCCATATCAACACCCGCCCCTGCCCTGTAAACAGAATGAAGGCATACCTCCAGGAAGTACTTTACATTGTAATTAACAATAATGACTGATAACTTCATTCCTATACTAAAGGGTGTCAACTGTTTTGCGAAGATAAGCGTTAATGCCGCATTTACCATAACGCCGTTGGAATAGAAATGGTATGTCCTGATGTTGAAAAACAATATTTCTGAAACTCAAAAAAAGCCTTTGGCTTCATTTTGACAAAAAGATAAAATAGCATTTAGTAACTTGCAGCGCTATGTCGACCAGTCCTTACCGGTATTTTTGCCTGAACAAACCTTATAATATGTTATCCCAGTTTGTAAGTGTTGATAGTGGAAAAGTACTTAGCAAACTTGATTTCGATTTCCCTGAAGGCATCCACGCCATTGGCCGTTTGGATAAATGTTCAGAGGGATTACTGCTATTAACCACGGATAAAAGAATAACTAAATTACTGTTTCAAAGTAAGGTACCCCATAAGCGCACCTATCTGGTAATGGTGAAAAACATAGTGAGCCTTGAAACGCTGGAAAAATTAAGAACTGGTATAGAGATAACAATTTCAGAAGGTGCGCGTTATGTAACCCCCCCTTGCGAAGTACACATAGTTGAAAAGCCGGCGGATTTGTTTCTTAATCCGAAATATCCGTTTGAAATTTGGCCACATACCTGGCTGACCATAACGCTGACGGAGGGAAAGTATCATCAGGTAAGGAAAATGGTGAATGCGGTGCGCCACCGCTGCCAGCGACTCGTTCGCATCTCAATTGAAGATATGTTACTCGGCGACCTGCAGGCCGGGGAAATAAGAGAGGTTTCGGCGGTAGACTTCTTCAGATTGCTGAAATTAAAGGGCGCAGAGCAGTTAAGAAGCGAGGCGGCGAAAAACATTTAATTTTACAGCAATTATTCAAAACCTTATTTGATCATTGCGATTACAACACGGAATAATTGTTTTGTTCAAACTTAAATTCTGTCTCACATTTGCTTATAAACCGCCATCATGCACTTACTCAGGAGAAATAGAATTTTACGCCAGTCACCGGCCATTAGGGCTATGGTAGCTGAAACGATAATAAAGCCGTCTGACTTTATCGCGCCGCTGTTTGTTGTAGAGGGAAGTAACATTAAAGAAGAAATATCCTCAATGCAGGGCTATTTCAGGATGAGTATTGACCTCACCGTATCCGAAGTAAAGGAACTATGGTCTTTGGGCATACGGGCAGTATTACTTTTTATCAAGTGCAAAGATGAACTGAAAGACAATAAAGGCACTGAGGCAATAAACCCGGACGGGTTGATGCAGCGAGCGATAAAAGCCATAAAAAACGGTTGCCCTGAAATGGTAGTGATGACAGATGTCGCCCTCGACCCATTCTCTACCTACGGGCATGACGGTATTGTAGAACACAACGAAATAGTTAACGACCCAACTGTTGAGGTACTGGCGCTGATGAGCGTAAGCCATGCACAAGCAGGCGCTGATATAGTTGCGCCCAGTGATATGATGGATGGCCGCATACTGGCTATCAGAGACGCCTTGGAAATAAATGGTTTTACCAAAACAGGGATAATGAGCTACAGCGCCAAGTATGCTTCCTGCTTCTACGGCCCATTCCGCGATGCGCTGGACAGTGCACCGGGTTTCGGTGATAAAAAGACTTATCAAATGGACTATGCAAACCGCAGGGAAGCCATAAAGGAAACCATGATGGATATAGATGAAGGAGCCGATATTGTAATGGTAAAACCGGCAATGGCGTACCTTGATATTATACGCGAAGTAAAAGACGCCGTTGATGTACCCGTAAGTGCCTACCATGTAAGTGGTGAGTACGCCATGATAAAGGCAGCGGCAAATATGGGCTGGCTCGATGAGAACAAAGCAGTGATAGAATCGCTTACGAGCATTAAAAGAAGCGGCGCAGATCTTATTGCTACGTACTTTGCTAAGAAAGCAGCGATATTAATTAATAATCATTAATTTAACTACAATGGCTGCCAAGTCAAAGAAGCTGAGTATCAACGACATGGAAGAGGATTTTTTCTCTGAAACGGCTATGATAGGTATCATCTGCGCCCTTCCGGCCTATCATTTATGCTGGAAAATCAATGAATACTTTGACTTTAATTTTGAGTGCGATCCGGAACTTACGCTGCCGTTCTGTAGGAGTGATATTACTTCCTATTTTCCTGTTTTTGAATACAAGCTACCTAACAGCAACCACTCCTACCTGCTGTACAAAGTAAAAAATGAACAGGCTTCGCTGCTACAAAGCTCACACAAGGGTACCTGGCTCAGCAAACTTGACTTCATATGGCTGATAAAGACAGGGCAACCAGAGTATGAAGCCCGCTACATTATTGATAAGCTAAAACAGATAAACTGGATAACAATGTCACACGAAATAGACAGCCAGGAAATAAAGAATATTGAAAATTTAATTGTGTAGTTGCAGGAATGGCTGTAGTACTGATGTGTTAATATAAATTTTATTTATATATTTATTTTCCGAGGACTGAAATGCCATCTCCAGGTTTAGTGAGGGAAATTTGAAGGAAAATTATTTATATAATCGGATATTTTTGCTATATTGCCGAAAATATCGCCCGTATGAAATTTACCCATGTCACTTTTATCCGGCTTTTTGTTGTTGTTGCAGCAATATTTTACGCCAACCCCAGCGCCAACGGACAGGTTATCTACACAATAGCAGGAAACGACACACCCGCTTACAGTGGTGACGGAGGGCTGGCCATAAACGCAAGCCTTAATGCCCCGGTAAGTGTAGTAGTTAAAAACGGCATACAATACATATCAGATAAAGCTAACGCCAGGATAAGAAGGGTAAACGCGGCCGGGATAATAAGAACTATAGCCGGCACGGGTGTATCTGGATTCAGCGGTGACGGTGGACCGGCAATAGTAGCCAAATTTGACCAGACAGCAGGACTTACATTAGATGCCGTAGGTAATATTTATATCGCCGACCAGGCAAATCAACGGATAAGAAAAATAAATACAGCGGGCATTGTTACCACTATAGCAGGTACGGGCGCAAGCGGCGGTTCAGGCGATGGCGGCCCCGCTAGCAATGCTCAACTTAACCTGCCGGAAGACGTAGCTGTTGATGCCGCAGGTAACATATACATAGCTGACTATGGCAATGCTAAAATAAGGAAAATAAATACATCAGGCATTATTAGCACCATTGCCGGCACTGGCTCCTTCAGCTCTACGGGTGACGGCGGGCCCGCGACAGCAGCTGAAACCGTGCCTTACCGAATAACAATTGACGCGGCGGGAAATTTATATGCAGCTGAATACTGGTATAATAAAGTAAGGAAAATAAACACAGCGGGCATCATAACCACTTTCGCAGGCACGGGCTCTGCAGGCTTCAGCGGTGATGGAGGCCCTGCATCAGCTGCCAAACTGCAGGGGCCGTATGGTGTTGCCGCTGACCGGTTTGGCAATATCTTTATTAATGACCAGGAAAACCACAGGATAAGAAAGGTAAGCTATACCGGCAATATATATACAATATGTGGAACTGGGATATTCGGCCATACCGGTGACGGTGGCCCTGCCACTAACGCAAGAATAGGAGACCCGAGAAATGTATCAGTTGATGACTCTGGTAATGTCTATTTCGCTGATATAAACCTGCATAACGTCAGGAAAATTACCAGGGGCAACAGGTTGCCGTTCTTC
>JACMPD010000302.1 GCA_014377675.1 Taibaiella sp. | reverse complement strand
TGCTGCCGTAGCAAGGGAACCATCTCCAGTTGACCCTGCAGTACCTGTTCCTGCAATCGTGGTTATTATTCCTGATGTGTTTATTTTCCTGATCCTATTATTGTAGCTGTCGCTAAAAAGAATATCACCAGTTCCATCTATCCAAGTGGTAAATGGGTTATTAAACGAAGCAGTAGTTGCAGCAGCCCCATCTCCGCTGAAGCCTAAACTACCACTTCCTGCAATAGTTGAAATAACACCTGCAGTAGTAATTTTTCTAATTCGTTGATTGGCTTGATCTGTAATATACACTACTCCAGCACCGTCTACCGCAATACCATGTGGAGTATTAATTGCAGCAGAGGTAGCTTGCCCTCCATCACCACTAAAGGCAGCAGTTCCGGTTCCGGCAATAGTTGAAATGATCTGTGCGTTACTATACATTGGAGCTCCAATAGCGAACGCTGCAAGTAAGGATTTAAAGAGTTTTTTGTTCATAGATGAAATATTTTTGCAAATGTAACCGTCGTGGGCAACAAAACAAAATAATTTGCCGGTTTCTTAATGAATTATTCAATTTCTTTACTCATCAGCACATCTGTCTGCTCATCAATACCAAGCATAAAAATGTGTGACCCAAACGCACTAAAACCCCAGCGGTCATAAAAGGCAATTGCCTTGTGATTGTGTTCCCACACGCCCAGCCACACGGTATTGTAGTTGTGTTCACGGGCAAACGCAAGGCAACGGGTCATTAGTGCCGCGCCGGCTTTCATGGAGTGGTAGTCCCGCAGCACATACAGGCGCTCAATTTCAAGCGCGTGAGTATGCTCCAACTCAGGTGGGGCAAGGCTGTTTCTCACTTTAGCGAAACCAATATCTTTACCATCAACTGAGGCAATAAAAAATGTATTACTGTTATCATCGAGTTCCCGCTCCAGTTTTGCCGGGTTCATTTCAGTACTCAGATACATGGCCATGTCTGCGGCACTGTTGCAGTGCGCGAATGTCTCGGTAAAAGTGGTAACACTCAATGTGGTGATAACGGCCGCATCGGCCAAAATGGCTGTGCGGATATTAAGTGACAGCATAAGGGAGTAGGTTGGTATGGCCGCAAAATATATAATTCCGGCTATAAAGCCGCCGGTTGCAGCCTTCACTATTAAATATAACGTATGCGGCGGCGAAAGCTGTAAATAATTACTATTAATACTAAGCCTGTTTGCATAAAAAATTTTACTTTTGGCCTTCTTTATTTCCAATATGATCAATTACGTTTACTTAATTCCGCTTTTTCCGCTCCTTGGTTTTTTAATCAATGGGATTTTCTGGAACAAAATGCCTAAGTCGCTTGGCGGCATCATTGGCAGCGTAGCCATTCTCGCGTCATTTGCCGTGTCACTGGCCATTTTTTTTGAAGTAAAGAGCCCTGGTTTTCAAGGGCCGCAGATAGTACCGCTTTTTGATTTTATCAAGTCAGGAAATCTTTCTATTCCATTCGCTTTTCAGGTCGATGCGCTTTCGTCACTTTTCCTGCTCATTATTACAGGCATCGGTTTTTTAATACATGTTTATTCAACATCGTACATGCATCATGATGAGGGCATGGTGAAGTATTTCGCTTATCTTAACCTGTTCGTTTTCTCCATGTTACTGCTGGTACTGGGCGCCAACTACCTCATCATGTTTATAGGCTGGGAAGGCGTGGGGCTTTGCTCTTACCTGCTTATTGGTTTCTGGTTTAAGAAAAGAGAATATACCAATGCCGCTAAAAAAGCGTTTGTGATGAACCGCATCGGTGATCTTGGCTTCCTTGTGGGTATGTTGCTGGTGCTGTATCATTTTGGCACGCTGTCTTATACCGAGTTTTTTGCCAAGCTGCCAAGCGGCGCTTCTTCTATGTCCCCTTCAGTTTTTACGGCTATTTCCATTTGCTTCTTTATAGGTGCTACAGGTAAAAGCGCACAGATACCTTTGTATACCTGGTTGCCTGATGCTATGGCGGGCCCTACGCCTGTTTCAGCGCTGATACATGCCGCTACCATGGTTACGGCCGGTATCTATATGATTGCCCGCAGCCATGTCTTATATGAGCTGGCACCGTTTACCCTGCACCTTGTAGCCATCATTGGGCTGGCTACCGCGCTTGTTGCGGCTACCATCGCCATCAGGCAGTATGATATTAAGAAAGTACTGGCCTACTCCACCGTGAGCCAGCTGGGCTTTATGTTCCTTGCACTGGGTGTGGGCGCTTATACAACGGCTGTGTTTCATGTAATGACACATGCGTTTTTCAAGGCGCTGTTGTTCTTGGGCTCCGGCAGCGTGATACACGCCATGGGTGGCGAGCAGGATATACGCCACATGGGTGGCCTTGGCAAGAAGATGCGGGTTACGCAGCTCACTTTCCTTATTGGCTGCCTCGCTATCTCCGGCATACCGGGCCTTTCTGGTTTCTTTTCCAAAGACGCTATTCTTACCGCTGCTTTCGCACATGACCCTGTATTGTATTACCTGGGTGTTGCAGCAGCCATGATGACAGCCTTTTATATGTTCCGTCTTTATTTCCTTACGTTTACGGGCACTTTTAGGGGCACCCATGACCAAGAGCACCACCTGCACGAAAGCCCCGCGGCTATGACCATACCGCTTATTGTACTTGCGCTTCTTTCCATAGTGGGTGGCTATATTGGTATGCCTGAAGTAATGAGCGAGCACAACCTGCTTGCCGAATACCTGTCACCTGTGGTGAACAATGCCGGGGAACACCATATTGCCGCCGCTACGGAGTGGATACTGATGGGTGTTTCGGTGGGCGTTTCTGTGCTGATGATTATTGTGGCCTATACTATCAACCGCAAACCTAAGTTTGAGCCAAGTACCGGTTTGGCTAAAGTACTTGAAAACAAATGGTATATTGATGAGGTATATGATGCCGCCATTGTTCGCCCTGCTGAAGGATTATCTAATGTACTGTACCGTTTCGCTGAAAAGGCGGGTATAGATGGTTTTGTAAACGGAGTAGGCAAATCAGTAAAATGGGGAGGCGACCGCCTGCGCTTATTACAAAGCGGACAGGTAGGTTTTTATATCTTTATCATGGTATTGGGGATTGTTTCCTTATTCGCGGTAAGTTTCTTTCTTATCAAGTAGTATATATTATTTACGGTAAATACCTAAACAGTTGTGCCACACCTTTAAAAAGTGTGGCACAACTGTTTTATATACTTTACCTGCGTTATAATACTTTCTTCCCAGTGTCTGAGAATGACATTATGTATCCATTTCCGGCATCAGGTTAGGTTTGTTACTTTTTGATCACCACTTTAGTGCCAACTCCCGCAAAGGTATACAGCTCGTCCACATCCCTGTTGCGGAGCGCGATGCAGCCATCAGTCCACCCTACCCCGAGCTCTATCATATCATCACCCCCTTTCCAAATACCGTGTATGCCCACATTGCCCCCTATGCGGGCTGTTTGAGGTATTGAGCCTTTCTCTTTTAGTGCGGTAAACCGCTTGCGTGCCGAGTCATTAGGATAGTCCAGCAACATGCACTTGTTGTATTGCGAAGCGGGATTTTTCAGTTGTATTTTAAACGTGCCTTCAGGGGTACATCTATCCCCCTCCATGCACTTATTTTCAAGTGGGCGAGGCCCGAATACCGCAATATAGGAGCGTATCATCTGCCTTTTATAAAATACGTCAACCCTGTATTTTGATTTGCTCACCACTATCTGTACCGAATCTTTAATAAGGGTATCTCCTTTTATTTCCCTGTGCAGGTTTACTTTAACTGCCGGCGGGCCTATTGGCTTTATTATAGTTTCAGTAATGCGCATGTGGTTTTGCTCATACTGTATAGTTCTTATCATGTTGCCTTTCCCGTCATTATACTCATCCATCACTCTTACGTTGGTGGGCTTCGGGTACACCTTTGGCTCAGGAACAGCCTGGGGTGTTCCCGCAGGTTTCACCTGCGCAAAACAAGCGACGGCATAACACATAAAACAAAATAACAATAAAAATCTAACCATGCTTTCATTAATTGCTTACGGAATAGTATAGTCAATATGCGATCCGCAGATAGACACCACAAAGTGTGGCAAGCAAAATTAACATAATAATCACACCATTGACTATGTAAATTATGCTGTACGGGCAAAAATACGTAGTGTTTTGCCACAAAATATTAACCCGGCAATTTTGTGAGGCATGCAACTCCGTGCGTATTTTCTGATAATTAACATAAAAGCCACGTTATTTTAATATGGTTTTATTGACACCTTTTGCGGCATAAACCTGAATTTTAGAAATTCTTGATTAGTTTTGTGTTTATTTTTTTCAAAAACGATAAACATAGTGGAATATCCTGTTGGGCATCTGATAGCTGTTGGTGGTGCGGAAGATAAAGGAACAGACCTTGAGCAAGGAATCGTGCAGCGGAACAGGCTCAATTTTTTTGAACTGGGCATCCTCAGAAGCATACTTAGCCTAGTACCGGGTACAGACCCTAAAGTGGAGGTAATAACTACTGCGTCTCAGATACCTGATGAAGTGGCGGAGAATTACAAAGACGCTTTCAAAAAACTGGGCTGCAATAATGTAGGTCATTTACGTATACGCAACCGCGAAGACACCAACCTGCCTGAATATATGGATCGGCTTAAAAACTGCGACTGTATTATGTTTTCAGGTGGTAACCAGCTGCGGCTGTCTTCTATTTTCGGCGGCACCCGCTTTCTTGATGTATTAAGAAAGCGCTACCAGAATGAAAATTTCTCCATTGGCGGCACCAGTGCAGGCGCTATGGCCATGAGCAGCACCATGATCTATGAAGGCAGGGCTGACCTTGCCCACCTGAAAGGTGAGGTAAAGATAACTACCGGCCTGGGCCTGATGCAAAATGTTATTATTGATACGCACTTTGATAAAAGAGGCCGGTTTAACCGCCTGGCGCAGGCAGTTGCAGCGCAGCCCGGCGCTATAGGCATTGGCCTTGGCGAAGACACCGGCATAGTAGTTTCTGAAGGGTACAGCATAAAAGCCATAGGCTCAGGTAGCGTAATAATAATAGATGGACAGAACATAGAGTTTAATAATATAGCCGATATCAAATTCGGAGCCCCTATATCAGTTGAGAACATAATTGTACACATTATGTCTAAAAATGATGTATACAACCTGGAGACCAGGAAGTATGAAGGCAGTGAAGTAATAGTAGAGGATGAGGATTAATTTTGATTATACATTTTATTATAAACGGGTGTGCACTGCATACCCGTTTTTTATTTCAGGGTATTGGGTTTCGTTGATAGAAGAGTTGGGCATAGGGATACTCATGTACAATGAAATACATATACTGCAAATGCACCTTATTCACTAGTGATATCATTTTTAAGGAAAACCTGCAGAGAATTTAGATTGCCCGCTAATTCATTAAATTTGTAGCATGAATCTTTCTGTTCCCGCTACATTAGCTAATTATATAGGTGGAGCCCTCGCGGCCCCCGCCACAGGTAAATATATGGATAACACCAACCCCGCCACGGGGGCGGTGTACTGCCAGATACCAGACAGCGGTGAAAAGGATGTGGAAACCGCCGTGGAAGCCGCGGAAGCCGCGCTGCCGGAGTGGAGCGTTACTTCAGCCGAAGCACGATTTACGGTACTCAACAGAATAGCTGACCTGATAGATAATAATATTGATGCCCTGGCCCTGGCCGAAACCAATGACAACGGTAAGCCGCTTTGGCTCAGTAAACGGGTGGATATACCGCGCGCTTCCGCCAATTTCAGGTTTTTCGCTACCGGCATTATGCACTTCAGCACAGAAAGCCACAGCATGGAAGATAAGGCCATCAACTATACCCTCCGCCAGCCGGTAGGTGTGGTGGGCTGCATCTCCCCCTGGAACCTGCCTCTGTACCTGTTTACCTGGAAAATAGCGCCGGCACTGGCCGCCGGCAACTGCGTGGTAGCCAAGCCCAGCGAAGTAACACCCGCCACCGCCTACCTGCTCAGTGTTATATGCCGTGAAGCGGGGTTGCCCGCCGGAGTGCTGAACATAATACATGGTACAGGACAAGACTGCGGAGCCGCCATAGTGGCGCACGAGCGGATAAAAGCTATTTCCTTCACCGGCAGCACCAAGGCGGGTAAACAGATAGCCGCCGTAGCAGCCCCTATGTTCAAAAAGCTATCTCTGGAGCTGGGTGGCAAAAACCCCAATATCATCTTTGCTGATTGTAATTGGCTGAAAATGATGGCCACCACCCTGCAAAGCAGTTTCAGCAACCAGGGGCAGATATGCCTTTGCGGCAGCCGAATTTTGGTAGAGGAAAGCATATATGAAAAATTTAAAGAAGAATTTATAGCGCGCGCTCAAAAACTTTCGGTTGGCGACCCGCTTGACGAAAGCAGCAAGCAGGGAGCAGTAGTAAGCAGGCTGCATTATGATAAAGTGCTTTCCTGCATAGCGGTGGCAAAGGAGGAAGGCGGCACCATATTACTCGGTGGCCATGCCGTGCAGGGCACCGGCAGGTGCGCTGACGGGCTTTTTATAGCACCCACCATTATTGAGGGGCTGGGCGCTGACTGCCGCACCAATATGGAGGAGATTTTCGGGCCGGTGGTTACCCTGCAAAGTTTTAAGACCGAAGACGAAGCCCTGCGGCTGGCCAACGCCAGCAACTACGGCCTTGCCGCCACCATTTGGACACAGGACATAAGCCGGGCCAACCGCATGGCCGCCAAGGTGCAGAGTGGCATAATATGGGTGAACTGCTGGCTGCTCCGCGATCTGCGCACGCCATTTGGCGGCTTCAAAAACAGTGGCGTTGGCCGCGAAGGCGGGTGGGAAGCTCTCCGCTTTTTTACAGAGGTGAAGAATGTATGCGTAGAGTTATAGGTAAGTGTGGCTAACTGATTTAACGGTATTATTTGTCGCGTTATACCGGCACATAACAACCACATAACAGATACCACCGGGCTTCAACACCCAAGCCATACCATTAAATACGGCACATAAAAACAGCAGGGCAATACCCTGCTGTTCAACGAATAATATAATATAAATACAATTACGATACCCAGCCTGTAAACAACTGCGGCATTACCCCGATAAGAATAACAATGGCGCAGGTAACCACGAGCATTGTTTTGTCATATACCGTTACTTCAGAGGTAAGCTCAGGCTCTCCCGTTTTGAAGTACATGGCAATGATAACCCTGAAATAGTAATAAACGCTGATAGCAGCCATTAGGAGTGCAAAAATCACCAGCCACAACAAGTGGGTTTGTGGTGCCTGCTGCACCACTGCAAGCAATACATAGTATTTGGCCATAAAGCCGCCTGTAAGCGGGATACCCGCCAGGGAAAACAGGAATATGGTGGCTACAAACGCCAGTAATGGATTTTTCTTTGCCAGCCCGTTAAAGCCGTCGTAGGTATAGTCTTTAATCTTTACCAACACGCCGAACATACCAATGGTGGCCACGCTATACGCCACACCATAAAGTATAATACCCTGCGATGCGGTTGAGTTAACTGCAAGCACCGCGAAGAGCATAAAGCCGGCCTGCGCTATTGATGAATAGGCCAGCATCCGCTTAACACTCTGCTGGTACACGGCGGTTACATTGCCTATGAGCAAGGTAGCGGCTGTTATAATAGCCAGTACCATTACCCAATGCTCGCTGAGTGAACCAAACGCTACATGGAATAGGCGCAGGAAAGCGTAGAAAGCGCCCGCCTTTACTATGGTAGCCATGTAGGCGGTAAAGGGAGTTGGGGTACCGTCATAGACATCAGGCGTCCAGGTATGCATAGGTGCGGCCGATACTTTAAAGCCGAGTGCAACCATTATAAACATGATGCCTGCCAGTGCAAGTGGGTTAAGAGAGGGGCCCTGCAGCACCTCAGCCATCCTGGCAATATCAAAACTCTGTGCAGCACCGTATAACAGGGTAATGCCCATAAGCAATATACCGGTGGAAAAAGCCCCCATCAGGAAGTATTTAAGCGAGGCTTCGCTGCTTTTAAGGTTACGCTTGTCGCTGCCGGCGAGTATGTATTGTGGTATAGACATTATTTCTATACCAATAAAGAGCATGAGCAATGTATTATAAGAAGAAAGCAGGTAAAGGCCGCAAAGAATGAAGAATATCAGCGCAAAGTACTCAGCTACATGTATACCTACCTTTTGTATCTCCTTGCCCATGAGCAAAATATACAATGCGGAGCAACCTGTCATAAGGGTATTGAACCACAATGAGGTCTGGTCTATGCGCAGCATACCACCAAACGGTGCCTGCGGACCGTCAGCCACACAACAGCTCAGCTCATATATATTTACCCCAAGCAGTACCAAAAAAAGTACGGCGGCAAGAGACGCTATAGCTTTCTTATTGTCTACCATTAAGCCGGCAAACATCATAATAACACCCAAGACCGTAGTAGCAATAATTGCCTTCATATAAAAATAAAAAGAAAAGTAAATAGTAATAACCTTTTTAATACCCGCCCTTAAGGCCGCCCCAAAACGCTATACCCCTATCATCATCGCAATGCCGGATGTAAGGTCAAGCAATGGTTTAGGATAGAAGCCCAGTACAAGTATAATACATATAATGATAGCCAGGCCAAGGTATTCGTTTACGCTCAGGTCTTTGGCCACTACCATTGTTGTCGCTTCACCATAAGCGGTTTTTTGTATCATATTCAGTGTATAGATAGCGCCGAGTATAACACCCAGGCCGGCAATGACCATCAGCGTCATGTGGTTAGCAATGGTGCCGGCGAAAAGGCCGTTGAACAGCATAAACTCACCTACAAACCCATTGGTAAGCGGGAGTGCTATATTAGCAAGCGAAATAACAACCAGTGCCACCGCCATTGCGGGCGCCGTAATGGCCATGCCGCCGAGTTTTGTCATATCGCGGGTGCCCCAGCGGTTCTCTATCATGCTCACTATCAGCCACATACCGGTAATATTAATGCCGTGGTTAAACATCTGTACCATGATGCCATGCATACCAATACTGTTGTGGGAGAAAGCCACAGCACACATAAGACCCATGTGCGCTATGGAAGAGTAGGCAATCAGGCGCTTAATGTCAGTTTGTACAATAGCGAGGCAGGATGCATATACTATACCAATGACTGATAATATTACTACAGTCTCAGACCAGTACTCCACTCCCTGCGGCACCACCGGCAACAGCCAGCGAAGCACAGCGAAAAGCCCCATTTTAACCATAAGCGCGCTCAGCACTATGGTAACAGGCGTTGGGGATTGCTCATAAGTATCAGGCTGCCAGGTGTGAAACGGAAATACAGGCATTTTGATGGCAAAGGCTATAAACAGGAGCCAGAAAACCCATTGCTGCGTATCAGCGGGTAATGAGGCACCAACATGAACAATATCTTTCCAGGCATAGCTGGGTACCTGTGACTGGCTGCCAAGGTATAAGAGCCCGGCCAGCATCATAAGGCTGCCTACAAAAGTGTACACGAAAAATTTGAATGTAACAGCTATACGCTTTTCACCACCCCACTGCGAGCATAGGAAGTAAACAGGAATGAGCGCCAACTCCCAAAAGACATAGAACAGCAAAGCATCGGAAGCGAGAAAAACGCCCATAAGGCCAGCCTGCGACAGCAGTAGGAAGCCGTAAAATGAATTTGGTTTCTCCACCTCTTTATTAATCTGCGCTATCATCACCACCATCATTACAATGCCGGTAAGCAGGCACAACATACTGCTCATGCCATCGGCCAGCAGGCTGAAGCGGGTGCCCATCAGGGGTATCCACTCACAGTCAAAGACCATAGGGGCGGTATAGTTGGCGGCACTCACATATGCTGAAACGGCTAGTGTTACTATAGTACTGATGAGTGCCATTGACTTGGCCCCGTTATTACTCTTCGCGAACGAAAAGGTGAATATGCTAAATATAACGGGTAGTAGTATTAGTAAACAGAGCATCATTATACCTCTTGTGAATGTGAAACGTAATTATAATAAAATCTGAAATGGCGAAAATACGTGCAAATCTAATCTTTTCTCATTCAGATTTCACTTTTTGACGCCGGTGAAAATGAATAAGAAAAAAATAAGTATCCGGCAACGCTGGTTTTGCTTCTTTCCGGGGCGCAAAAATAATCATAGTGCAGGTAACTTAATAAAATTAAAGTACATTTTTTCAGGAAAGGCAGGTATGAATTAAAATTATAATTATTTTAATGCACTTACTGCGGGTGACATTACTATTCTACACTACCAATGGCAGGCAGGTATCGTAATAACCATAAGCAACCAGCCCACTGTTGGTTCAGGAAATTATAATGGAAAAAAGGCCCGCAGACTTTTTTTACCTCAGCAGCGTAACATTGCCATGTTTTTTAAATAACACCCCGCTAATAGTTACAGCCTCTACATCATAAACATATACCCCGAATGGTTGTGGATCGCCCTTAAAAGTGCCGTCCCAGCCTTCAGCTATGTCTTTGGTTTCAAACACCACGTTACCCCAGCGATTGTATATACGGAAATGATTCAGGTTAGCCTCGCCGCGTTTCAGCAACTTGAAGGTGCTGTTACTGCCTGTGCCCGGTGTGAAAGCGTTAGGCGCTTCAAGCAGGGTTTCGGGGTTGGTGACAATGTCTATGGAGTCTGTCGCTTTGCAGCCGTTAGCCGTTACGCCCATTACATAGTAGCGGGTATCAGCCACTGGTGTGGCTACCGGGTTGCTGATGGTGGCACTGCTGAGCCCTGATGGCGGAAACCACGCGAAATTGATACAATTTGTCAGCGGCTCTATATGATACGACTCGCCGGGGAAAATACGGGCCGAATCAGGCAGGCTGATCAGCGCACCAGGATAAACCGTTACTTTAACGGTGAGCGTATCATTACAGCCCGCCGCACTGGTAGCCGTAACTGTATAAACCTGGGTCGTTATTGGTTTTGCCCATGGTGCAGCGGCGGTAGAGTCATTAAGATACCAGTTAGGGGTCCAGTGGTAAGCGACACCACCAGTCGCGGCTAGCATCAGCGAATCAGCAGGGCAAAGCGAAGCGTCAGGGATAACAGTAGCGAAATTACCGGGGTTAACTATAATAATGGCACTGTCACGCCCTTTACAACCTGCTGATGTAGCAACGGTAAGTATGTAGTTCTGGGTGCTGCCGGCGGTGTAGACTACATCCTGCGTGTTGTTATGGTCAAGCCACGTAGCCGGTGACCAGTTGTAACTGTAGCCGGTATACCATTGCGGGTTTACCGCCGCGTGCAGGTGCAGTGTATCAAATTCGCATACAAATTTATTGCCACCTATGTATACGGTGGGGTTGGGCTGCACATCTATGAGGAAAGAATCTTCTATAACGGGGCAACCATCCATAAAGACGCGGATATGATACATAGTTGTGGTATCAGGCGTAATCAGCGGGCTGGAGACATTGCTTACCCCAATTCCTACTGTGGGTATCCACTGGCAGGTAGCGGCGGGGTTTATATTGGCTATAACCTGCACTACCTTTCCCTTGCAGATCGCGGTATCAGGATTGATCAGGTTAAGTGTGTCATAGACAATGACTATATTCACGGTGTCTGAGCCAGAGCATCCCCCATCTGTAATTTTCAGCCAGTAGGTGCCTGATGTAGTTACGGTTATAGCTGGTGTCGTAGCTCCGGTATTCCATAAATACAGAGGTGAGGAATAGGTACCCGAGGAAACAAGGGTAGCTGGGGTGCCGTTGCAATTGGCCAAATCAGGTCCCAGATCAACAACAGGGACAGGCGATACTATTAGATGAATAGTATCAGTAGTGATGCATCCGTTGCTCACCCGCAGCCAATAGGTGCCTGAAGCAGCAACAGTAATACTGTCACCAGTACTGCCTGTATTCCATAAATAGGTATTGCCTGCCGGTTGGGGCGATGTAAGTACAATTGTGTTGCCCAGGCAGAAAGAGGTATCGTTGCCAATGTTAACGAAAGGCGCAGGTATAACGGTAACATAAAATGTATCAACAGAAGTGCTGCAGTTAAGTGTAGAATAAACCAGGTATGTACCCGTAGCCGCTACGTTAATAGAAGCTGCACTGCTGCCCGTACTCCATAAATGAGTGGTGTAAACAGCTGGGGCGGTTAAAGTAATACCGGAAGCTGAGGAGCAACCGCTGAGCGTATGGCTTGCCGTTATAGTATCAGGAGGTGTAATGCCCACATAAATAGTATCTCTGGCAACGCAGATTTCCTGGAATGTAATATCGTCAAGTACAAAATCATTACCGCCCCCGGCGGTAGTCAGGTCTCTTACACAAATAGTGGCTGTGGTGGATGCGCCGCTGTTCCAGTTTGTAAAAAAGTTGTTCCAGACACCCGCTGCTGATAAAATAGAATCAGGCATGCCTATCAGCGTACCGTTTATTTCAAACTGTAGTATCGGTGCAGTGGCAGCGGTTACGCCGGGGTTCCAGTTGGCCGCCCAGGCTGAAAAATTATAGTCAGTGTATGGAGTAACTGTAATGGTCTGACACCACGCGTTTATAGCTGTGGAAGCACCGTTCACAATCAGCATATTGCCAGTTCCCGATGTATGGTCTGCAAACGAAACAGCACCTGTATGCACGCCTGACGGATTCGTAAATACGGTATATACCCCTGCCGGGAATAATGCTGTCGCACTCGGGGTGGCATAAGTATAAGAACTTGAAAAACCGGTGTTACCACCACTGAAGTCTCCGTTAACTACCAGATTGGCAGGCAAAAGGGAACTTACAGTAACATAATGTGTTGACGAAACGCCTGCGGTGGTTAATGTAGGGTTAAGCGTAGTGGTATCAGAAAGGCCCGTTGCCGGAGACCATCTGATACTTAAAACAGAGTCGGTTCCGGTGATAGTGCCGGGTATCACCAGCACAGTGTCTGTGCAACTTATAATTGTATCAGGTACGCTTACTGTGTTACACGGAGTGCTGCAAACATATGTACTACAGGATGCCAGGTTTTCACGGACTATTGAAGTGGTGCCGGTAGCTGAAGATACCGTGCCCACAATATTAAGCCCGTGTGCATTCATAGGTATTGAAGCAGACTCATTGCCTACTCTCACATTAATAGTATGGGTACCTGCTGAAAGATATAAAGTGGTTGTAAGCCCTGTAAAGGCGGTGAAGTTTGTAAGGGTAAAGGTTGCTGCCTGTGTAAAAAGACTTGCCCCGCCGTCTACATTCAGGTTAGTGATATAATTATCATTTGATATCTGAAAATTCAGTGTAACACTATCGGCAGCACACATGGTAAATTCCCTTGTCAGGGTCATATAATAAGAAGTGCCTGACGCGGTGGATAGGTAACCGGTACCATTATAAAAGCTAATCCAGTGACTTGCAGGGTTGGTAGCCCAGCTAAAACCTGATAAAACCAAAGGCGGAATAACCCATGCAGGGTAAACAGGAGTGCAGGTGCAAACCCCCATGCACGATGCTGTCAGGTTGGTTACAGTCCATTTCGGGTCACCTGTACCTGTCGCTGCAGTATCATTGGTAATTGGGTCATAACCCGTGTTAACAACTATCGAATTGACAAGGCATTGACCATAAGAAAAACTCACCATAAGTATGGCAAGAATAAGGAGTAGGATTTTTTTCATAAAATTGAGGGCTAAAAATTAAAATTTCACCTTATAATGATGAACAGTAAAATACTTCACTGTTGCAAAACTAAGCAATTCGTTAAATATTTTTTACTTTTCTTATATAGTCATCTTCAAAAAACTATGTTATTACACCACTACCTCAGCAGCGTAACATTACCATGTTCTTTAAATAACACCCCGGTAATAGTTACCGCCTCCACATCATAAATATATACCCCGAATGGTTGTGGCGCTCCCTTAAAGGTGCGGTCCCAGCCTTCAGCTATGTCTTTGGTTTCAAACACCACATTACACCTAAGTAAAATAATTATGGACCTGAGTGTTGTTGTTCAATAATATAAGACGCCGCAACCCATGCAGGCGTTGGAAAAATAAGTATTATTTTTTTGTTACCTGCACAGAGACGCTCCGGCCGCACTTTGCAGTACAACAAATGGGGCGATTTGCATCTTGCTCGCGCAATGTTTCCATAAACCGTAAATGATATATGGTTTAACTTTCGCTGTTACTAAATAATCCCGTTTTCATTGTACCTTTGTATACTGTAAACATTACTTTTTTAAGATAGAAAAACGATATGGATTTTTTATTACTCGCGGCTGACCATAGCAGGCCCATAAATTACTTACCTATAGCGCTTCAACTCGTTATAGCTATTGGTTTTATTGGAGTTATGATGGGGGCTACCCACCTGCTTGGGCCCAAAAGAAAAACGAAAGACAAGCTTATTAACTTTGAAAGCGGTATCCCCTCGGTAGGCAATGCCCGCCAGCCAATGGGAATCAAGTACTTCCTCGTTGCTATCTTATTTGTGCTGTTTGATGTGGAGGTTATTTTCTTTTATCCCTACGCGGTCAACTTCAGGGAGTTTATAGCCGAGGGCATAGGCAATACTGTATTTCTTGAAGTAGTGCTGTTCGTGGGTTTCTTTTTGTGCGGGTTTATATATATAGTAAAAAAAGGCGCTCTCGACTGGGAAGACTAAACAAAACTTAAAAATTATAACTTAAAAATTAAAACTACTCCGGTTACCAGCCCAATCTGCCGAAATGGACCTAAAGCCAAAACCCTTTGATTTAAAAAAAAACGGAGCTATTTGCTTTCAGGTTTAGTTATTGAATTCATTAAAAACGAACAGTATGAAAGAATTTATTTTTCAGTTTTGATCAACTAATGAGAAGCGGTACTTCTATATGCGCTAATTTGGTAGCAGGTGGAGGGAGTAACGGCAAAAAGGAATTAATAAACTACTACCATATATCGTTAAAGCCAGCCAATGAAACTAAGTATTGGCTTTGTTTAATAAGAGATAATATCAATTGCAATAAAGAAAAAGTGCAGGTGTTAATAACAGAGGCTGATGAATTATCAAAAATTATCGCCGCAGGTATAATAAAAATGAAAGGGTTGAATAGATAATAATGGAGCTTATACTTGGTTTTTTTACTTTTAATTTTTAACTTTTAATTTTTTCAACGTGCGTCCCGTACAATATAATACTAAAATAAAACTGGTTGAAGCTCCTGAGGGGTATTCCGGTGAAGGTTTTTATTCTACATCATTTGACAAGGTAGTAGGTCTTGCGAGAGCCAATTCCCTGTGGCCGTTGCCGTTCGCCACATCATGCTGCGGTATTGAGTTTATGGCAACCATGGGTTCTAACTATGATTTGGCCCGCTTTGGGTCAGAGCGTATGGGCTTTACGCCCCGCCAGTGCGATATGCTACTGGTGGCCGGCACCATAGCCAAGAAAATGGGACCGATTCTGCGCCAGGTTTATCTGCAGATGGCTGAGCCACGCTGGGTGATAGCCATTGGGGCCTGTGCCTCCAGCGGGGGAATCTTTGATTCTTACTCCGTGCTGCAAGGCATTGACCAGGTAATACCGGTTGATGTATATGTACCTGGCTGCCCGCCGCGCCCGGAAGGCATTCTTGATGGCATCATAAAGCTCCAGGACCTGGT
>JACMPD010000301.1 GCA_014377675.1 Taibaiella sp. | reverse complement strand
CGCCCTGGCAGAAAGCAGTTACACTGCCCAATAACATCGCTGATACAATTGTAGCGCGATAAGCATTACATAATTTCATAAGCAAGTTTTTACCGAAGTTAATTAACCGTGGGTTAATTTCCAAATTTATTTTATTTGATTTTTGCTGTTGTAAGGGTGGGTCAGTTTGCTATAATTTTGCATTACAGTTCAGGCAGTTTTGCAAATCCTTTTAATGTTTAAAAGGTAACTTAGCACGGTATATGTGGTACATACTTTTTTGGCTGGTACTTGGGGGGATAGCGTTTATCAGTTTTTGCATTATTATATTGGGTAGCTTTATTATGCGCAACCGGAAACTATTTTGCCGGTCACTGATCTTTTTGCCAGTTAGTATTGTTTGTGTTTTTATAGGCGTAACAAAGCTGTTGAGTAAAATGCCAAACAACCGAACTGGTGAAGAAGTTTATGCAGCGACTTTCGGCCCCCCACCTGGTAATTGCGTGGAAATAGTAAGTTTTTTTGATTCGGGTATTCCTATTATTGATGGGACAGCGTATATCCGTTTCAATGCATGTCCCGGCGAATTAACAAGAATAATTAAAGCAGGAAAGTTTACGGTCAAAAAAGAGAAAAGTACTGATATTAGCCGTGATTTGCTATGCAAAACTCATGAACCTTCTTTTGATATTTCATCTTTGGGTGACAGTATATTAGTCTATAATAATTTTGATAACCCCTCTGGCCCTATTGAAATAATATATGCTTCGGAGGATAGTTCAATGGTGTATTATGAAGAATTTAGATAGTGTGTTAGTTCTAAGCTTTTTTTGCATAGACTACTATCCTATCGAGGGTAATAACTATTTACCGCTTTCTCAAAAAGAGCTAACTTTGTAAATAAAACGATTTATGGTATATATAGCCATTGATAACACGAGCGCCGCTGCGCAAAAAATGATAGAGTTAATGGCTGAGATGCCGTTTGCTACTGTGTACAGGGACTTTAATGCAGTTACAAAGAAAGCTATAACCCAAATCGAAGAAGGTAAAGTAATTTCAGCGCCGACAGCAAAGGAGTTAGTGAAAAAATTAAAGGACTAAAGTATATAGTAATAGGGTTGTTATTCTGAAATATTCAAATAGTGCTTCGCTGATTTGCGATTTGTCATTTGGAATTTGTTATTTGAATTTTTCATTTTTCTCTTTTTATGCCAATCCTCCACGAGTTTAAAATCAATCACCTTGGCCGGGCCGCTATCTGGAAAATAGAAGAGCCGGAATCTTTTTTTGCGGAAGCTACGGGCATCACTACAGCCATTAGCAACGAGAAAAGGAGAATTGAACACCTTGCCGGGCGCTATTTGCTGCGGTTCCTTGATAAGGATTTTCCGCTGGCTGATATAGCTAAAGATGAACACGATAAGCCCCGTATCACGGATAATGACTGGTTTTTTTCCATTTCTCATTCCTGGCCCTATGTGGCTGTAGCGCTTGACCCCTTAGGCGAGGCGGGCATAGATATACAAACCTGGCACCCAAGAATAGCTAGTATTAAAGATAAGTACCTTTCAGATGAAGAGCAGCACATGCTGCGGCGGGACGAGAAACATTTTTTGCTGGCCTGGTGCGCTAAAGAAGCCGCCTATAAATGGAACGGCAGGCGGGGAGTGGACTTTATAGAGCACTTACCAATAGTCAGCTTTGATGCAAATAAAGAGTTGATGATTTATTCTCAACTAAAAGAAATACCCCAAATGATATTTATGGAAAGTCTAATAACAGATGAATTTGCCTGTTCTTATGTTTCAAAAGCACAAAATTGGGCGATATGGTGATTCAATTACATCTTTGCAGCATGAAAAAAGCCACATTTTGCCTGATTGCATGTTTTTTTATATCCTGTGTGGGTTGTGACTCGGCATCAGTACCTGCAAACACGCACTCTCATGAAGAATATATCCGGTTTTACAATGAAATGCAAAATCCGATAACAGAAATGTCGCCCTTATTGGACCGTTACATGGCGATTATTGACAAAATTTTTCTCCAACTTAAGGCAAATCACTTTAAATATGCCGACCAAGCGCTCGCAGATTCCATCACGATCTTGGACAGTGAACTGCATAAAAGTTTGGGCAAATTTGATATCACCACAGAACGGATAACTGAATTAGATAGTGGGCTAAATATCAAGTCGCAATTATCCGATTTTTTAAAACGCATGGATGTGTTCATAAAGACATCCTCAGTCTTCTTAGTAGATAATTGTAAATCAGGCGTTGAGCATATTACCGATAAAACGCTAAATGCCTTTATAGAAAATTGTGATGATTTAATTGCTGAACGCAAAAAAATAATCAATTTACTAAATGACTATGCGGAAAAGCATAGAATTGGCGAAAGCGAGTAAGCCGAGGTGCAATTTTAACAAAAGCCATTTTTGGTAAATTAATTATATTTAATAAACATGTGTTGTTTTTTTGAAAAAAGTCTCCAAATTTCTTGTTTTTTCAAAAAAATAACTACATTTGTCTAAAATTTAATATTATGTCGTCTTTACGTTTCCAGGCTTTGCAGGATATGCAGGGGGAAGAGAAAACTGTTTCAGGCTATAACGGTAAAAAGATTACCGCTATGTTTGGCAGCAATGTATTCAACGGGCGCACCATGCGGGAGCACCTGAGCGATGAGGCTTACAAAAGCCTTATGAATTCAGCAAAGTCAGGCCAGCGGATAGACCGCAGGATAGCTGACCAGGTTGCTGTGGGCATGAAGGCCTGGGCTGAAGAGCGCGGCGTAACACACTATACACATTGGTTTCAGCCACTTACCGGCACTACCGCTGAAAAACACGATTCTTTTTTTACAGTAAAAAGCGACGGCACCGCCATTGAACTGTTTGACGGGGACGCACTGATACAGCAGGAGCCTGATGCATCAAGCTTCCCTAACGGCGGTATCCGCGCTACCTTTGAGGCCCGCGGCTATACCGCATGGGACCCATCATCTCCAGCCTTTATAATGGAAGCGGGTTCAGGAAAAACACTTTGCATCCCTACCATATTTATAGCTTACAACGGCGAGTCGCTTGACTATAAAGCGCCATTGCTGAAATCAATTGCAGCACTGGATAAAGCAGCAGTAGACGTATGTCATTATTTTGATAAGAATGTTACTAAAGTTACTGCCACCCTCGGCTGGGAGCAGGAATACTTTGTAATTGATGAGTCACTGGCCAACGCCCGCCCTGACCTTATGATGTGCGGCCGTACATTGCTGGGCCACAGCCCCGCAAAAGGCCAGCAGTTAGATGATCATTATTTCGGTTCAATACCGGAGCGTGTGTACGCCTTCATGCAGGATTTTGAACAGGAATCTTACAAGCTCGGTATTCCGTTGCGTACCCGCCATAACGAAGTTGCGCCATCGCAGTTTGAGTGCGCGCCTATGTTTGAGGAAGTAAACATAGCCGTGGATCATAACACCCTGCTGATGGATGTGATGAACAAAGTTGCTAAACGCCACAAGCTGAAAGCCCTGTTGCATGAGAAACCATTCGCAGGCGTTAACGGTTCAGGCAAGCACAACAACTGGAGCATGGCTACCGACACAGGTGTAAACCTGCTGGCCCCCGGCAAAACCCCGCGTACCAATCTCATGTTCCTTACTTTCTTTGTGAATACCATAAAGGCGGTACATGACTATGATGATCTGCTCCGTGGCGCAATAGCCTCTGCCAACAATGACCACAGGCTTGGAGCTAATGAAGCGCCACCCGCTATTATATCAGTCTATGTAGGTAAGTACCTCTCTCAGGTGCTTGATGAGGTGGAAAGCCGCGTGAAAGAAAAATTCACTGAGCAGGATGAAGTAATACTGAAACTGGACATTCACAAGCAGCTGCCAGAGGTGTTGATGGACAATACCGACCGTAACCGCACCAGCCCTTTTGCTTTTACCGGTAACAAGTTTGAGTTCCGCGCTGTAGGGTCATCAGCCAATTGCGGGTCACCAATGGTGGTGCTCAATACTATAGTAACTGATACGCTGAAGCAGTTTAAGAAAGATGTTGATGCGCTTATAGAGAAGGGTGAGAAGAAAGAGATAGCTATTTTGCAGATACTGCGCGCCTATATCTCTGACTCTAAGAAGATAAGGTTTGAAGGAGATAATTACAGCGATGAGTGGGCAGAAGAGGCTAAGCGCCGCGGCCTGAACAACTTTAAAACCACGCCTGAAGCCCTTGACGCGTACATAAGCGATAAAGCTAAAAAACTGTTCTACGACAACGGCATTTTCAGCAAGCGCGAACTGGAAGCCCGGCACGAAATAATGCTGGAAGACTATGTGAAAAAGGTGCAGATTGAAGCCCGCATAATTGGCTACCTGGCTACCAACCACATATTACCTGCCGCCATCAACTACCAGAACACGCTGATGCAGAACGTCCGCGGCCTGAAAGACCTGGGCCTGGGTGAAAGCAGCTACAAAGCGCAGCTGAACCTGGTTACCGTTATCAGCGACCATATACAGCACATAAACGATAACGTGGAAGCCATGATACAAGCCCGCAAAGCTGCTAATGACGAGCCTGAAATGCACCACCGCGCAATTAAATATTGCCACGAAGTAAAGCCATTCTTCGACCAGATCCGCTACCATGCTGACAAGCTGGAACTTGTGGTTGATGACAAACTGTGGCCACTACCAAAATACAGGGAGCTTCTTTTTATAAGGTAAGCACTACTATAACATATTTTGATAAATAAAAAATAGTCACTTCGCTGAAGTGACTATTTTTATTTGGGCTGGTTTGTATCAATATTGCATAAACAATTTATGTATGAGCAAGATCAATGTTTTAATTGAAATCGCCGGTTCAAGCAACATTCGATTGTGTAAAATAACCCAAAAAAAATTTGGTTTAT
>JACMPD010000300.1 GCA_014377675.1 Taibaiella sp. | reverse complement strand
GCTTGCTTATATTTATTTTATCTGTATTTTCATTGGAAGTTTTTTACCTTACTCCTGTGTTCGTGTTGTTGACAGCTACATATTATCACGTAGGACTATATTTTGATAAAAAAGTTTACAAATCAACAATTTTATATTTTGTTGTACCGCAGTTGGTGCTGATGTGCGGCTACTTTATACTTTTTAAGTTATATTATGCAAATATTACACCACATGTAGGCAACTTGTTTACCCAATCCGTAACGGGATACCTGTCAAAGCCGCCGAAGCTTCTTTTTAATATCTTATTGCTGGGTCGTTTCTTTACTATTGCCTGTAAGGAATGGGTTTATGGCATATGTGAAACAACTGGTTTCCTGGTTGCTTTTTATGGAGCTATTTCAGGGTATTGCGTCTATTCAATAATCCAATTCCGAAGGTCAGGTACCAACAGGAAATTGTTCTTTCTTTTCTTTCTGTTTGGTGCGGTAACTCTTGGCTTTCTCATACCGCTGCCATTTCCGGGTGCCGCACTGCTGGTATTTTATGACCGGTATACTTATTTTGCAAATGCATTTGTGTATATATTGCCTGCTATATTACTGGGTAAATACCTTAAGGGGTGGCCGGTATATACCATACTAACAATATACCTGGGGATAAATGTGTTTTTCACCTTGCGATTGAATAGATACTGGAAACATTCAGCATATATTAATAACAGGCTTTACAATGAAATGCCTGCTGCTTCCGGAAAAACTATATTGCTTCTCAACCTTCCCGAAAATCTGAATGGTGTGCCTATGATTGGGGCTCAGCCGGAAAGTGAATTTAAATCACTTCATGATTTATTTACAGGTATTGAAATTAAGAACAAAATTTATGATGTACAATCGTTTAATTTGATGACAAAGGAAGACGGGGCGCACATAAGCGTAATAAATGATAGCACCATTAAAGTTACTCTAAACCAATGGGGTACGTGGTGGTGGTTTGAGGGACACGGAGGCACAAGCTATGAAAACGCTGATTTCAAACTTGACCTTGTTGACCCAGGACACTGGTACCAGCTTACACTGAAACGTCCTTCAAACCAGTACCAGCTCTTGTTTTTAAACAGTACCTCCTGGAAAACAGTTAATATGTCACGACTTAACGAAGATCAATATTAGTGTACCGGTACGTATTATTACACCGATAGTGTCGTTTTATAGCTATGGAAAACTAATTTTGTGGTGATATGCAAAAAGTTGTTGAAACTGCCATTTTGGGTGTTATTGCTATAGCACAGGTAGGTATTTTAGTTTGGTATTACCGCAAAGGCAAGTTAAAAAACAAAAAGGAACAAGAAAGGCGTCAGGAATTGGCGAAAGAATACCCCTACGAAGCACTCAGGACGATGGCACTGAGTGTAGTGCCTGGCGCAATCTTGGCCAACGTGCCCGAAGGTGAGTTATTTGTTTACAGCGTGCTTATGGACTGGCATATGGGTGATGATCTGATCACTTTAGTCGCGCAGATTACGGGTGAAGCGAATCTTTATGTAAAGTCTGGCGGAGGAATTATAGGGGCAGGAAAGCATGTAAGGGTAAGTGAAGCTGCACAGGCATTCGTGCGTTTGTCAGCTGACTTTCTACAATTCGCCTTTCCGGCAACAGCAACAGCCTTGCCTGATAAAAACAATCTCCGGTTTTTTCTACTCACTAATAAAGGTAAGTATGTAATAAACGAAGAAATGAAAAATATAGAGGCGAAAACGTCAAATATATTTCCACTGTTTGAGCGGGCCAGCAACGTTATAGCCGAAATGCGGGGCAGTGCCGGGGCATAGTTAGGCTCCAAAGAAATACCCTATGCCAGGCAATTATTCAATGAATGCCCTACCAGCACTACGGCTAAAAATATAAAGACATCTCTTTTTGGTACTTTATTGCTTCCTCGTTGGCTCTTTCAGCAAAAGAAGTGCTGCTATCGGCAAAAATTATCCCCCTTGATACATTAATTAAGATACCTGCATCATTATTCATAGTGTTGGCGCACACAGTAGCAACATCTCCTCCTTGTGCACCCACACCAGGTACCAGGAAAAAATGAAGGGGTAGTAGCGCCCTTACATGTCTCAACTGTTCTTTTCTTGTAGCACCAATTACAAACATGGTGTTGTCAATAGTACCCCAACTTGCAACAGTTTTTAATACTTTTTCATATATCAGTTCACCTTCTGATTCGCGGAGCTGGAAATCAGCGCTGCCGGCATTTGAGGTAATGCCTAATACAATCGCCCATTTACCGTCGAAATTAAGGAATGGCTTAACGCTGTCTATACCCATGTACGGTGCCACCGTGACGCTGTCAAAAGGATAGGTATGGAAAAAAGTACGTGCATATTGTTCTGATGAGTTGCCGATGTCGCCGCGCTTTGCATCAGCAATGGTAAAAATATTGCCTGGTATATATTTCAGGGTTTTCTCCATGCTTATCCAGCCTTTTATGCCTTGCGCTTCATAAAAGGCTGTATTAATTTTATAAGCCACCGCCTGATCTCGGGTCGCATCAATTATCGCTTTATTGAATGCAAATACAGGGTCTTCATCGTTAATAAGGTGGGCGGGAATCTTTGCAATGTCGGTATCAAGGCCGACACATAAAACAGATTTTTTACTAAAAATATTATCAATAAGTTGCTTACGGTTCATAAATTTCAAAAATTTGTTGCATCGGCATTTAATTATCTTCATCCTCTTCATCGTCAAGAATGAGATTCGCTACGTTATTTTTTTTCAGTATTGTTGCGTCAAGTGTGTTTAATGTAGGTTTGCTTATTCCATGTCGCTGTGCCATTGAAGAAAGTACATTCCTTCTTGCCATTTGCTGGCTAGAAATGATTTTAAGGCCACCTACTGCATAGTGGAGCAAAGCATTCTTTTTCCGAATAACTGATGTCATACG
>JACMPD010000299.1 GCA_014377675.1 Taibaiella sp. | reverse complement strand
GGGTATCGGGGCATATTTTTTAAATGTAAAGACCCCATGAAAATGCATGAGTGGTATAATACCCACCTTGGCTTAAACACCACTCAATGGGGGGCGACCTTTGAATGGACGCAAGCTGATGACCCCACTAGAAAAGGCACCACACAATGGAGCCCGTTCTCTGAAACCACAAAATACTTCGAGCCGTCTACAAAAGATTTTATGATCAACTACAGGGTAGCCGACCTGGAAGCGCTTGTTGAAGAGTTAAAAAAGGAAGGGGTAAATATTGTTGATGCCATAGAAACTTCTGAGTACGGAAAATTTGTTCATATTATCGATCTGGAAGGGAACAAAATTGAACTATGGGAACCCAATGAAAGGGGATAAGAAGTTGGATTAAAAAAATCTTCCGCAGTGCAACCCAAAATTGAAACATACCAAAACACCTGTTCAAAAAATGAATAAAGCGATAATAATAACGCTTACGGTAGCGGCATCTTTCCTGTGTGGCTTCGCTTTTAAGACCGCATTGGTTCGTAAAGAGGGTACTGGTGAGGTCAGAAGGGCAACTGGCATTGGTGGCATTTTCTTTAAATGCAAAGACCCCAAGAAAGTAAGAGACTGGCGTAGCGCGCATCTTGGCCTAAATACTAACCAGTACGGGACCGTTTTTGAATGGCGCCAGGGCGCAAACACAAACAAAAAAGAATTTACGCAATGGAGCCCTTTTAACGAGAAAACAAAATACTTCCTGCCCTCAACCAGGGATTTTATGATCAATTACAGGGTTGAAAATTTAGAAGCGCTTGTAGCCGAATTTAAAAGGGATAGTGTGGTTATTCTAGATACCATAGAAACTTACAGCTACGGAAAATTTGCTCATATACTTGATGTTGAATTAAATAAAGTGGAGCTATGGGAGCCCAACGATGTTGCATACGAAAAGTTAGGCAACGACATGGGCAGCAAGACTACAAAATAATGTTCCGCTTACTTATTGCAGCGTGAAAATACAGGAGCTTGTTCCTACACTTTCTTTATAAATTCCTCAATCGTTTTGCGTTTCCTGTCCGCGAATTCGCGGCTTTTGTAAGGCTCATCAAGTCGCTCTGCATCTCCCATGTAACCTATTGCTATTGCGCAAACAGGCATCAGATCGTCACTTACATTAAAAGTTTCCATTACTTTATTTTTATCAAACCCTGCCATAGGGTGCGTAAAAATACCCATTGATATGGCCTGCAGCAGCATATTTGAGTTTGCGAGTCCCAAGTCGTGGGTCGCGCAGTTGTTTTCTTTACCGTTATGTTCAAATGTCTTCCGCGCCATTGCAATAACAAGTACAGCTGCGTCTTTTGTCCAGGGCTGGTTACCAGGCACCAGGCAGTTCCATATCTGCTCGAATCCATCAGTGCCACTATAGGCGTATATATATTGCCATGGCTGCTCATTTGATGAACTGGCAGACCACCTGGCAGCTTCAAAAAGGCTGTGCATATCTTCTTCATTTACAGCCCGCTTTGTAAAAGCACGGGGACTCCACCTGTTTTTTATTATTTCCAGTATAGGGTATTCGTTGTGGGTTTCTTTAAACTTATTCATGATCATGGTTATTACTTCTGTAATTGTCTTACTTTCAAAAACTGTTCCACTATCGCCTACCGGCAAATATCTCCATCATTTACATTGATATTTCCCTTATTCGTACCAGGTTATACGTGTTGAAAAAGGGATTGCAATGAACAATCAGTGGCAAAATGCTCCTGGTAAAATGGAAACCGAATCTCATACGAAATGTATTTAATCTTCTTATTTATGGACAAAATCTGAACGCTTGCGCGTTCTTGTCTTAAATCAACATTTCCACTTACTTTTACACTATGTATCCTGACTTTCAGTATCTGCTTGAAGCCCTTTTTGGCATACCAATGCCGGCATGGCTGGGCATTTTTAAGACTTTTGGCTTTTTTATGGCGCTGGCCTTTATTGCGGCAGCCAGGGTAACCACTTTAGAGTTAAAGAGGAAGGAAAAGCAGGGGCTGATGCAGCCCGTGCTTAAGAACATTAAAGAAAAGAAGAAAGACCCTGAAACCGGCGCTACAACTACAACTGAAAAACAGGTTTATATGTACCCGCATCAGCTGATTACAGAGATTGTTTTCGGCGCTGCTATAGGCGGTATTATAGGTGCGAAAATATTTAATGCCTTTGAAACCTGGAGCGATTTTATACAAGACCCGATCGGGAGTTTGTTTTCGCGCAGCGGGCTCACCTTCTACGGCGGGTTTATAGTAGCTACTATAGTTCTATACTACTACACCCGCAAATACAAAATTAAGTTCAAGCATCTTTGCGATGCCACAGCACCCGCTATTATGCTTGCTTACGGGCTTGGCCGGCTGGGCTGCCAGTTTTCAGGCGATGGTGACTGGGGCATTTACAATACTGCTTACATTACACAGGCTGATGGCGCCCTGCGCCTTTCCACACCCGCGGATGCGCAGTATATAAATTCGATTACCGCCAATACACAGAGCAGCTACTATGTAGCGCCGGCCGGAATGCCAAGGTGGCTGGCAGGTATGAATTACCCCCACAATGTGGGCTATGAAGGCATGCCGATAGCAGGCTGTGAGGGAGAGTACTGCCGGGTACTGCCCATTGCGGTTTTCCCGACACCTGTTTATGAAGCTGTCGCGGCCATACTGCTATTCGGCTTCATGTGGTCAATACGTAAAAAATTCAGGTATCCTTTACAGATGTTTGGGCTGTACCTGGTGCTGGCAGGAGTAGAGCGGTTCCTGGTAGAGCTGGTGCGCGTGAACTATAAGTATGACTGGGGCTTTGTACACCCAAGCCAGGCTGAAATTATTTCAGTTGTACTATTTATAGCCGGCACCGGTTTACTGCTTTTTTATAAACCGAAAGGCGAAAAGCTGCCGCAATAACATTTACCAATTTTTTACCCTATATTTATGAATCTCCTTTTTATTGTTTCCAATTTGTCATATGAACCGGATTTTTATTCTTGTCGCTCTGTCGTTATTCAGTAAGTATAGCGCGGCTCAAACCTGTGAAGACTACGCTGTGCAGCTGACTGCCACCACGCAGCTAAGCCCGCCAAAAATAACACTGAACTGGAAGCCACTTTCAGGCGCCGTTAATTATAGAATATACAAAAAAGCCAAGGCTGCCACTGTTTGGGGTTCAGTGCTAGCAACACTTGGCGCCACTGACAGTATGTATGCTGATACTGCGGTTGTTGTGGACAGCGCTTATGAATATGGCGTGGAAGGCACCACAAGCACCCTGTATCCGAGAGGCTATATATATGCGGGTATTAAAAACCCGGCTACACACAGCCGGGGGATACTGATACTGATGGTGGACAGCACCTACACCGACTCCTGCTCAGCCGATATACACCGGTTGATGAAAGACATAAGTGCCGATGGCTGGGAAATAATAAGGCATGATGTAGCCCGCACCCTGAAGGACACAGGGGTAAAAACGCTGATAAGGAATGACTACAACAGCCATACCAATGTAAAAGCGGTACTACTGCTGGGCCATGTGGCCGTGCCATACAGCGGTGACCTGAACCCCGATGCCCACCCTGATCACCTGGGGGCGTGGCCAGCAGATATTTACTATTCACAAATTGCCGCAGCATGGACCGATGCTTCGGTGAATGATACCGTTTCACCTTATCCCTTTACCAGAAATGTACCTGGAGACGGTAAGTGGGACCAGGTTGGCTGGTACTCCACACCTGAAATACAGGTGAGCCGCATAGATGTATATGACATGCCTGCATTCAGCCCCTCAGAAATTCAGTTGATGAAAAGCTACCTTGCTAAAGACCACAGTTATAAAATGGATTCGCTGGCAGTAAGGCACAGGGCATTGATCAGTGACAACTTCGGCGTGTTTTCAGGCAGTAATGAGGCCTTCGCCTCCTGCGGATGGCGCAACTTCCCGCCGCTTGTGGGGCGTGACAGTTTTGGTGCGCTACCGTTTATTTCTTCATTAAACACCGGGTCTTACCAGTGGGCCTATGGCTGCGGCGGCGGCAGCTTCAGCAGTGCAGGCGGCATAGGCACTACCGCTGACTTTGCCAGCAATAACGTAAATGGCATTTTCACCATGCTGTTTGGCAGCTACTTTGGTGACTGGAATGTACAGAACAATTTTTTAAGGGCTCCGCTCTGCGCTAACGTACCCGCGCTAACCAGTTGCTGGGCAGGCAGGCCATACTGGTATTTCCATCACATGGCGCTGGGCGAAAACATAGGCTACTCGGCATGGATAACACAAAAGAATGACGGCTATTTTTATGGCACACCAAGCTACGGTACGCAAATGGTGCATATAGCGCTTATGGGTGACCTCACGCTGAGAACAGACTATATAAAGCCAGCCCGCAACCTTGCTATCACCAAAACCGCCAAACATGGTGCCATGCTCAGCTGGTCCGCCTCAGGCGACGGAGGAGTAATTGGCTACTACGTGTACCGTGCGACCAGCGAATTCGGTAACTATCAACGCATTTCTGGGATGACGGCTGGCACCACCTTCAGCGATACTGTGGGAACGGACGGG
>JACMPD010000298.1 GCA_014377675.1 Taibaiella sp. | reverse complement strand
GGCAACTATACCATTCTCGCATTGCTGCCTTCTTACCTGGAGCGTCCCAACTCATCACTGGTATTTATGGCTGCCGAACTAATGAAAGACAGCGCGATGCCCGGCAATCACTTTTATATTAACGAACTTGATGAACTGGCCGCAAAACTGAAGCATCAGGAGGGCGCCGGGAAACAAACACTCTTAATAGGAGTTACTTTCGCCCTGGTTGACTTTGCGCTCTCCCACCCTGCAAAACTGGAACGCACTATAGTAATGGAAACAGGCGGCATGAAAGGTAAGCGGGAAGAATGGACAAGGAACCGGCTGCATTCCTTATTTACTGAAAAGTGGCAGTTGAAAACAGTTCACTCCGAATATGGCATGACGGAAATGCTTTCCCAGGCTTACAGCTCGGGTAACGGTATCTACAAATGTACAAACACTATGCGGGTCTACAGCAGGGAAATCAATGACCCCCTCAGCACAAGCTCATCAGGGCAAGGTTGCATTAATGTAATAGACCTGGCCAATATTCATTCCTGCTCCTTTATTGCTACGGAAGATACGGGTACGATATACAGCAACGGTGATTTTGAAATATCAGGCCGGCTTGATCATAGTGCATTGCGCGGATGCAGCCTCATGGCACTCTGACCCCTACAACTGAGCGTACGGTGTCTTTACATCATGATAAAATAAAAATTTCCACCCGGCCGCCTTTCCTTCCGCCGCATATTTTTCACGTACTGCCAGCGCCTTTTTCCCATCATAATCATAACGGGCTATGTACTTTATCTTCATTTGTTTTAACTGCGGCGCTTCATCGCCACCAAAAAATATCTTGTCCTCTCCATCATCAATAAGAAAAACAATATGCTCCGGGCAATGCCCGCCGGTGTGCATATACTGTATATAACCATCAATAACACCACTTTCCCCATCGAGCCACTGCACTTGCTTAGTAGCAAATAATGGCTCTATATCAGCGGGATGGTAGGACGGCATACCGGTTTTAAGTGCAAAATCAGCTTCAGGCCGGTATATATAATAAACGGCATTGGGGAAGGTGGTCTGTACAAGACCATTACCATCACTATAGGTCAGGCAGCCGGCATGGTCTTTGTGCAGGTGCGACAACAGTACCTTAGTTACATCAGCCGGGCGGTAACCATTTTCAAGCAGATTAGCATGTATCTGTAGCTGACCACCTGCGTTACTGAAGCCCAGGCCGGTATCTAATATAATTACATCTTTCGCTGTAACCACTAAAAAAGGCTGCACTTCAACATGCAGTGACCCAACAGCCCTATCATTTAAACTTTCTTGCAGTTCGTTAAACGGAACAAATATTTTGTCATGCCCTATTGTAAACTGCCCTTCTGATAAGGGAAATATTTTTGCCATTGTGGCAAAGTTAGCTATTCACTACTTGATATTACATCTTGGCGAGTTATGGCGTGTAATTATAACATCCTATATCGCTTCCTATTCTTGGCTTACCATCAAGGTCATCAAAGGGAAAAATTGAAGGATGGCCGGCACCTTTTGCAGGGGAGCTGCTTTTAATATGAAAGTTGCCTTTAGCATAGTCTACAAACTGAGGATCTTTATTAATACAGGAGGTCATTTGCATGAAAGGTTCATTAACCACACCAATCTTCAAAAGACAATGATCAAACAGTAACCGGGCGTCAATACCCATGCCTGCCGGTGTGCCCGATGTATCGCACACGAGCTCGCTGTCAAGAGATCCGTATACAAGACAGTTCCTGAAAACGGCATTAAGGTCAGCGTAGGTATACTCATACTGGCTTATCTGGCGCCAGTTCAGTACGCCTAACACAGGACTGTTAATGTGAGTAACGGCATAGTTGCCATAGTTGGCAAACGTGCAGTTGGTCAGCGAATCGAATCCGCCCTCAAATATCAGCATTGCCTGGGCACCCGCGGTATGCACAAGGCAGTTATTAGCTACAATGCTTCCGGTACGGCTTAAAATACCATAACCAATAGAATTTTCAACAGTGCAATGGTTCATGCTTAACTGTGGGGTAGCTGTGGGACTATTGAAGTTAACTGAATCAGGCTCCACCCATATTGTAGCAGGATAACCGCCGAGAGCGGCATTGCCGCCATTAATGAGCCGGGTGTAACTAAGCCTGCTGCCATTACTTATAGAGGCAAAATAGAGCCCGCCCCACTCCCCTGCATAGCCCCTGTATCCAAAGTATGACCGGTCAAGCCTGTCACCCTGAAAAATAACAGAATCCTGCAGGGTGCCATTTGAAACGAGCTTACCGAGCACTATAAGGCCTGAGTTCTGATGCATATAAATCCTGCATCCTGGGTTGATATTCAAAGTCGCTCCGGGATTTACCTGTGCGCTTTTTACAATTACATAGGGGAGCAGCGTGTCCCAGGTTATGTTTCCGGTAAGTATACTATCCGTTATATACCTCGCGTTTTGGCCGTAGGCGGTAAAAGGCACATAAAACTCTTTACCGTTAAGCGTGGCAATAAGAGAATCTGTTACTATAAATGGTGTTAGTGCATTTGTGGGGTCTATATTCACCGTAGCAAACACATAAATACTGTCGTTCGGCGCTATCTTCAGGTTAGTTACATTATTTCCCTTAAACCCATCAACGTTAAGATGAAAATAGGATGCCGCCCCCCTGTTGAGGCGTACTGAACTTACTGTTATCGCTTCGCTTTGCCTGTTATAAATTAATACCCCGGTAGTAAAACTGCCCGCCGCTGTAAAAACAGTATCAAACTTCAACGTATCATCAGAAAAGGTAAGTACACCACCTGACGTAAGCTGACCCTGCTTTCTGCACGAAAGTTGGTTAATGACTGTAAAAATGAAGCATGTGATAAGTAGGAAGTGAGCAACTTTTATCCGCATGGATGTAAAATTAAGTAAAGAAACATAACGGTAATCAAGGTTTAATATTACTTTTCCCTAAGCAGATAATTCGTACTAATTTTGTCCCCTACAATGGCAATAATTACACTGCTTTCAGATTTTGGTTTGCAAGACCCTTCAGCGGCAATCGCAAAAGGGCTGCTGCTTCAGGCGGTACCATCAGTGAACATTGTGGATATAACCCATGAACTACAGCCATTCAATAAAAGGCAAGCTGCTTACTTTCTCGATTGCGCTTACGAAAAATTCCCAAATGGCACCATACACCTATGTATTCTGGATATATACTATGACATTAACGCAATTGTTATTCTTTGCGAGCACAACGGACACTACTTCATAGCCCCGGACAATGGTGTGATACCACTGGCTTTTCATAAGGCTGACATTGCTGCTTGGCAATGCTTTGAAATGAACAACCAGAATACATTTCATGACTTTATCCGGAGCACGGGCATATTTATCAACCAGCTACAGGATAAACAACCACTACTTCTTAATCTGCCGCCGCATACACTTGTGTACCAGAACGAGTTTGAAAACAGTGGTTTGGGGGTCTTTCGTTGCGAAGTAATACACATTGACAGCTTCGGAAACGTTGTATTAAATTTCAAGAAGGAACACTATGAAAAATTTGGTAAAAATAAATCCATTACACTCACTTTTATACAGTTTGAAGAAATAAAGGAAATACACGTCCACTACAACGATGTAAGGGAAGGATACAAACTATGCCGCTTTAACAGTAACGGCTACTTGGAAATTTGCATTAACTGTGGCAGAGCAGAAACACTTTTCGGGCTTAAAGTGGGGGGCAAAAATAACAATGTAGAAATAAGATTCAGATGATTTTACGAATAGTACAGATGACTTTTAAGGCTGAAAACATTGCCGAATTTGTGGCATTGTTTGAGGAAAGGAAAGACCGGATCAGATCATCTAAGGGCTGCACCCATCTGGAACTTTGGCAAGACGTTTCAAATGAAAACGTTTTTTTTACATACAGTAACTGGGAGAGCGAAGCAGAACTTAACCATTACAGGTCTTCAGAATTCTTTAAAGAAACATGGGCTAAAACAAAGTCATTATTCGCTGAAAAACCACAGGCATGGAGTGTAATGCAAAAATCAACTACAGGAAAAACACAATAATTTCTGGAATAACAATGGCCAACTATATAAATTTCGATATTTTTTGTTGTGCCGCCATTAACTGTTCCCGGCCAAGTTTTAACTTAGGACGGGTAAAATTCAAATCGTCCGCCGAATCTATTGGTAACAAATGCATGTGGGCATGAGCGACTTCAAGCCCAATGACGCTCATGCCGCACCTGTTACATGGAAATGCATGCTCTATCGCTTTAGCGATGGGCTTCGCAAAAATGAGCCATGCTGCTAAAATCTCTGCGGGCACATCAAAAAAACGATCTACCTCCACCTTAGGCACTATAAGTACATGACCCTCCCGCAAGGGCATAATGTCCATAAACGCAAGAAAATTATCGTCTTCGGCAACCTTGTAACATGGAATTTCACCAGCTATTATCTTTGAAAAAACAGATGCCATGATTATATAGATATACCTTCAACCTGAAATTTGAATGTTCCGCTGGGGGCACTAACTTCGGCTATTTCGCCTATGGCCTTACCCAGCAAGCCACGGCCGATAGGCGATGTTACCGAAATCTTGCCTGCCTTTAAATCTGCTTCGTTCTCAGAAACAATCTGGTATATAACCGTCTTCTTGCTGGCAAGATTTGTGACGGTGACTTTACTCAAAATAGAAACCTTACTTATATCTATATCCTTAATGTCTATTACGCGCGCATTTATAACCACCTGTTCCAGCTGAGCAATTTTCGCTTCATGGTACCCCTGCGCTTCTTTTGCTGCATCATACTCCGCATTCTCTTTTAAGTCACCTTTCTCCCGGGCCTCAGCTATTTGCCTGGCTATTTCCGCACGGCCTGTTGTTTTTAATTTATTTAACTCATCCCTCATTTGAGCTAAAGTCTCCTTTGTCAAATAATTAAACTCAGACATTATAATTCGATTTATTGCTAATAAAAAATCAACGCCTCTGTGTAAACAGAAGCGTTGTAAAAGACAAAGTTACAAAAAAATGATTAAACAGTAACAATTAATTACCCGAAGAGTCGTCAGAATCAGAAGATTTACCGGCAGTAGCCCTGGTAAACCTTAACGAAATCATATGGACTCCGTTTGCGGGACGCTGCGTTGGACGGAAGGAATAGTCAAGCGCCAGCGTAGGTCCATTAGTGCCGATTCTGGTCTGCACAGTAGCTCCGCCTGAAAGACCAACATACATGGTAGCTGTAGAAGCTACATCGGTAATCCCTTTCTCATACCTGTATGCAGCTCTTAAAGAGAACATATTATTGAAGGTATACTCAGCACCTGCACCCAAATAATCATTAATATACGAATTAGACGTAAAATTAGCCATTACTGAAAGCTTGTGCTTCGGTGCGCTTTCTGCACTTGCCAAATGATGCTCATCCAGGTATATGTCATAAGACACTCCCAAATTAAGGTAGGTTGGCAAACCAAATTTCTCCGAAGGCGCATTCTGAGACACGGAATAATTTGGCGTGGACTGCGATTGAGTTCCGTTAACGGTTAACCCTGTACCGCTGAACCTCATATTGGTACCAAGATTCCGGAGTGTAACACCAAGATGGAAATTATCCTTCTTACCGGTTATGTATTGAACTCCTCCTTCAAATGCCAGGCCTTGGGCAGTAACGTTGTTTATTTGCTCAGATATATAGGTAGCTGCGGCACCGGCGTTAATGTGTGTGCCAAATTGTTTTGCATACCCTAACTGTATGTTCAACAGCTGAGGATGGTAAGTACCATAGCCATCCGGGTTGTTATAATCGGTAGCGGTAATATCGCCAAAACTCATAGACATAATATTAAGACCTAAAACCGCGTCATTGCCTATAGGCTGGGCAAGCGCCAGGTTGTTAATATCAATCCCGGTATTAGTCAGGTATACGCCGTGAGAAACACCAATCTCGGTAGCTGTATCAAAAGCCAGCCCGGCGATATTTGTTTTCATAGCTTCAATACCATTGACAAAGGAGCCATTCAGACCAAACATACCTGTTGATCTTGCCCAGGGATTAATAATCATTTCAGTTGCACCAGACTGCCCTACCCTGTCTTTATTACCGGCAAATGAACTAAAGGACACGCTCAATGCACAAAGGGCTATAAAAGTTCTGCTTGAAAGCTGTTTCATAATTTTGTTTACTTGAAAATATGTAACTAAAAAGGATACAAACCTATCCGATTCAAAATAAAAATTAATAACTGGTCGCATCAATCGGGCGCATTGCACCAAACCATTTAACTACAGTTTCTCCAATTCCTTCAGCCTTAATGTGCATCAGGTACATTCCACTTGAAACAGGAAGACCAACAGCATTATGAACATCCCAGTCAAGAAACGAAACATCAGGATCGCTTTTTGATATTATACGGATCAGGGTACCATCAATTGAGTAGATAGTAATGGTAGCTCGTGCGGGGAGGTTGATGATACGCACTTTAGTATCATACCTGTTCTGCTCGTAGCCAGAATAACCATAGTAAGGATTTGGAACTGCCTTTATCTTATCCAGCAATGCATTCCTGTCGGAAGAAGCATTCAGCGGCGTAACAGCATAGTCTTTTGTGCTGAAAGTATAATAAGGCTGTGTAGCTCTTCCGGTCGTAACATTCAGCAAAGAAGACGTATCTGCTACTGCTCTGTATGGCGCATAAGGACGGGCAACCCTAAACCTGAGTGTTGTAGGCGTAGGTATCAAACCATCTTTAGGTGATAATAAGCTTAAAGAAGGATTGATAGTAGGTATACCTACCCAACGGGCAACGTCATAAGCATTTTCCAGGCTACGATTTACAGAAGTTGCTGCCCTGGCTAAAGTTATAAAATCCTTACACGCATTATACCTTGTACCCAGTACATAAACAATATGCTTTCCACCAAATATAATAGAACCATCAAACGGACTGAAAATAGTGGATGTCGGGTTCCAGATCATATCGTTACCATTACCTAAATCGTTATCAAGATAAGAATCTTCACCAAACACAATATTCAGCCTTTCACCTGTTCCCTGATCAACAGCGTAGCCAGGGAAATATGAGGTACCATTGTCAGCAGCGCTGGTTGAATAGATAGGCGCGCCATCATTAGTACACTCACCTGTCCAGCCTGCATGCCTGCGCAGATAGAACTTAGGAGCATGGCCTTTGGAGTTATTGGTATCTTCCTGCTGTTCTACAACAGCACATTTTGTCCACTTAGACTTGTCAGATGTAAATACCAGATTCACATCGTTCAGTTTTGACATATTCACCACATTTTGTGAGTAACGGATGTAAGCAACCTCAAAACCGCACTGTGTACCTGTACCTACGTAACCACCGGCATT